>ONQK01000010.1 GCA_900319895.1 uncultured Prevotella sp.
ATTTTGTTTTAGAATTTATAATTATCTGATTTACAGAGTTGTCTGCTTGCAAATATAGTAAAAAAAAGTATTTTCCCAAATATTTTTGTCAATATTTTATTTTTTCACCTTGGCTTTCCGTGCATATTCAAACAGGGCTGCCGGCAGATGGCAATAGCCTTGTGGATTCTTCTCCAGGTAGTCTTGGTGGTATTCTTCCGCCGGGAAAAAATTGTGCAAAGGTTCTACTTCCACGAGTATGCGGCTGGGAAGCAGTCTTTGCTGCTCTGAAAACACTTTTTCGATGTCTTCTTTTTGCGTTTCTTCAGTGTAGTAAACGCCTGTCCGGTATTGTGAGCCTATGTCGTTGCCTTGGCGGTTAAGTGTGGTAGGGTCGATGGCACAAAAGTACATGTTGACTAGGAATTCCAAACTGACAATGTCTTCATCATAGACAACGCAAACGGTTTCTGCATAACCGGTTTTGTCTGTGCAAACTTCCTCGTAGGTGGGATTTGGTGTATTCCCGTTGGCGTATCCTACCTGGGTCGTTTCTACACCTTCTATTTGCTTGAAAAAATGTTCTGTTCCCCAAAAGCATCCACCTGCAAAATAGATTTTCTTCATGATGATGGGAGAATTTCTTGTTAGCGACTCTTCTTGACGGGTCTTATGTTATGAAATCAAATCCTGTGTATGGCACGAGGCATTTTGGGATGCGTATGCCGTCGGCGGTTTGGTTGTTTTCCAGAATTGCAGCCATGATGCGTGGCAATGCCAGCGCCGAGCCGTTCAAAGTGTGGCAAAGCTCTATTTTCTTGTCTCCTGCCCGACGATAGCGGCATTTTAGGCGGTTGGCTTGATAGGTGTCGAAATTTGATACGCTGGACACTTCCAGCCAACGCTGCTGGGCTGCCGAATACACTTCAAAATCGTAGCAAACAGCACTGGTGAACGATTGGTCGCCGCCGCAAAGCAATAAAATGCGGTAGGGCAGTTCCAATTTCTTGAGCAGTCCTTCAACGTATTCTACCATCTCTTGGTGGCTTTGGCGTGAATGTGCGGGGGTGTCGATGCGTACGATTTCGATTTTTGAGAATTCATGGAGCCTGTTCAGCCCTCTCACGTCTTTTCCATAGCTTCCGGCCTCTCGCCTAAAACATTGGGTGTAAGCGCAATTCTTGATGGGCAGGTCTTTCTCGTCAATGATAACATCGCGGTAGATGTTGGTTACAGGGACCTCGGCGGTTGGAATGAGGTAAAAATCGTCAGCCTGACAATGGTACATCTGTCCTTCTTTGTCGGGCAGCTGGCCTGTTCCATAGCCTGAGGCGCTATTGACGAGTGTTGGTGGTATTAACTCCGTATAACCGTTTTTTTGTGCTTCATCGAGGAAAAAGTTGATGAGCGCACGTTGCAGCCGTGCCCCTTGCCCTGTATAGACGGGGAATCCGGCACCTGTTATTTTCACGCCGAGGTCGAAGTCGATGAGCTTGTGTTTAGCCGCCAGGTCCCAGTGGGGCAACTTTGCCTCGCCGTTTTCGGGTATTGTGGTCCAATTGCCAACGCAGTCGCAGTCGGTACATTCCCTTAAACTGCTTTTTACAATGCGGTTCTCCTCTGCAGTCCTTCCCTCTGGCACTTCATCGTATGGGATGTTCGGGATTTGACAAAGTACTTGTATCAGTTCTTCTTCTGCCTCGTTCAGGGTTTCTTGCAATTGTTTGTCGTTGGATTTGTATTCTGCCACTTTTTGTTTTACCGTTTCTGCTTCTTCTTTTTTACCTTCTTTCATGAGTTGCCCGATTTGTGCGGCGAGCAATTTGGCCTCTTGCTTGGTCTTGTCAAGCAATTGTTGTGTCTCTCGGCGTTTTTTGTCGATTTCGAGCACTTTGTCTATGGCTTCTTTTGCCCCTTTGAAGTTCTTTTTCTCAAGTCCTTTGATGACACAGGCTGTATTTTCTTTGATTTGATGAAGTGTAAGCATAATTCGGTATCTTTTTATGTAATTTTCGTTATGATTGATGTGCAAAATTACAAAAAAGTTTCTTTTTACTTTTGAAAAATGAAATATTTTGTTGATTTCTAGACTTAAAATTTGTCTGTGAAATAAAAAATTGGGGACTCTTTTGGTGCCCCCAATCCGTTTTGATTTAAAAATTTTCAATTATGCTGTCACTGCTTTTCAAAGCAGCTGTTAGCATCGTTTGAGCGGTTCTTTCAGTTCTTATTTTCTTTGGGCTGATTGCTCTTCCCATGCTTGTGCCGTTGCATGAGTTTCCGTTGAATCTGCCCCTCTACATAGTATAGGCGGATGATTTGTTGTTGGTCCAAAATGGCTGCAAACTCGTCAATGTATTTGATGCAGACCTCTTGGGCTTGCTGCTGTTTGACGATTTTCTGTTTCACGTATTTGGCGGCTTCTTCGCTGTTCTCAATTTTTTTGGGCTTTTGGGTTTTCCTCCAAATATTTTTCATCTCTTCGTTGTATCTGCGGTAGATGGGGATGAATTTGGCCTTTTGGCTTTCCGTGAAATTCAGTTGTTTGGCAAGTTCGCAGACTTTTGCCTCAAAAAACATTTGGGAAACCTTTTGTTCTTTTTGTTCTTGTGCAAAGAGCCCCAGTGTGCAGAGCAACAGCGTTGAAAGTAGGAGTTTTTTCATCTTGACCGTATTTAATATTCTGGAATTTCTTCGATGTCGTAGTAGGAGAGGTATTGTGCCTCTTCGTCGGTGAGATTATTGAGGAAGAAGTCAATGGGGGCTTCTTTTTCCGCGAATGCCATGGCATCGGGTTGCTGGTTGTAGACGACGAGCCCGCCGACCAACAGAACGATGGCGGCAGCGGCCGAGGCGATGGCCAGGCGTATGACCTTTGTCCTTGCGGCCTTCCTGGCTGTCCGTCTGAGGGCGTTCTCGGTGCACCTTTCAACGAGTTGTTCAAGGTATTCCTCATGCTCGACATAGGGCATTTTTTTGTTGAATTGTTCCATTTCCTTCATTCTGTATGCTCTTTAATGTATTTTTTGACTTTTTCAGCCGCGAAATGATAGTTCGTCTTCAGCGTCCCGACGTTTTTGCCTGTTATTTTTGCTATGTCGTCGTAGCTCAACTCGTCGTAATAGCGCAAGTTGAAGGCTATTCGCTGTTGTGTGGGCAGTTGTAGCAGCGCCTCTTGGAAGAGTACCTCAGCCTTGTTGCCGTCTATCGGGTTTTCGGCTTTGAGCTTGCTGGTTAAGATTTCGCCCATGGCGTCGTCCAGGCTTTGATAGAACCGTTTCTGCCGTCTGAGCACGGCGAGTGCCTCGTTCGTGGCTATGGTGTAAATCCATGTCGCCAGCTTTTCTTTGCCTTTCAGGCTGCCGATGTTGTCGTATATCTTGATGAAGGTTTCTTGCAAAACATCTTCAGCGTCATCGTGCCCGACAATGATTCGGCGTATGTGCCAATACAATTTTTGCCCATATTGCTGCATCAGTATGCGGAAGCCTTGTTCCCGGCGTTCTGCGTCTGAGAGCATCTCTACAAGTTCCTCGCTTTTCTTGCTATTTTTGTTGTTCATGCGGAAGCTTGTCTTTTCCCCGTTCAGGGTATTTGTATATAGTGATGTAAGTAATCGGCAAAGGTTAAATATAATTTTATATTTATTCTCGAGAGGTTTATTTTACAAAGGTACATTGAGAGGCAGATGTCGTGTCTCCCTGCCTCCCAATGTATGTTCATGAATAAATGATTCTCATTTTTTTTACAGCAGGTATTGAGAGCTGATGCTTTCGTTGTCCAGCACTCTTCTGATGGTCTCGGCGAACATGTCTGCCACTGAGATCTGCTTGACTTTGGCGCATCGGTTGGAGTAGGGGATGGAGTCGGTGAAGACGATCTCCTCAATGGCCGAGTCTTGTACTCGCTCGGATGCCGGGCCGCTCATGACGCAGTGTGAGGCGCAGGCGCGCACGCTCTTGGCACCTGCTTGTTTCATCACGTCGGCGGCTTTGGCTATTGTTCCTGCGGTGTCGACGATGTCGTCCACGACGATGACGTTCTTGTCTTTGACATCGCCGATGATCTGCATCGTCTCCACGACATTGGCGCGCGCACGGGTCTTATTGCAAAGCACGAGCGGACATCCGAAGTATTTTGCGTATGCGTTTGCCCGTTTGCTTCCCCCCACGTCGGGTGATGCGATGACCATGTCCTTGAGCTTGAGGCTTTGCAGATAGGGGAGGATTACGCCTGAGGCATAGAGGTGGTCGACGGGTACGTCGAAGAAGCCTTGGATCTGGTCGGCATGCAGGTCCATGGTCATCAGCCGGTCGATGCCTGCCGCCTCGAGTAGGTTGGCGACGAGTTTCGCGCCGATGCTCACGCGCGGACGGTCCTTGCGGTCTTGCCGTGCCCATCCGAAGTATGGGATGACGGCGACCACCTGACGTGCTGAGGCGCGTTTGGCTGCGTCAATCATGAGCAGCAGCTCCATCAGGTTGTCCGAATTGGGAAAAGTGCTTTGAACCAAGAATACATCGCGGCCGCGGATGGATTCTTCATACGATACCGCAAATTCGCCGTCGGAGAAACGGGTGGTTTGCATTTCGCCAAGTTTAACGCCTAAACTGGCACAAATTTTCTCCGCCAAGTACTTGGAGTTTGTTCCGGAGAACACGAGAAAAGAGTTTTTTTCAGCCATTTTCTATGGATTGATGTTTTATGTTTGTGGATATTTATTTTTTGTCTTAACTGACTGCTTTTTTCAATTTTTCGAAGTGTTGGAGCAGTTCTTTATAGTCGTCTTGATGTTGTATGTTGAAGAGTTTCCAGAGGTCCTCGCAGACCACCAGGCCGCCGAAGCCTACTTCTTTGGCAAGATTGATGTTCTCGAGTGTCAGGTGTCCTGAAGCATATACTTTTTTATCGATGATGCCTTGTTTGGCTGCTTCTTTCAACTCTTCTTGGGTGTAGGCACTTCTTGTTTCTGAAGGCGTTGCGTCAAAAACATTTTCCAGGCACACGGTGGTCGCGTGCTTCTTCGCCAATCTCAGCTGTTCTATGCTGTGGCAGCTCTGGCACACATTGCCTTTGTAGTGCTCGGGCTGTTGGGCCTCGTGTGCCAGGTAGATTCCTCCGAGCGAGCATTCGTTTTTGAGGTAAAAGTGCTCGTGGACATATATTTTCTCGTGGTATTCTTCAGGGATGAGGGAAAGTAGCCGCTCCGAGTACACAGGAGAGGAGTCTGGCTTAAACAGCAACAGCTGCTCCATGCCTTTGTCGAAGAGGCTGGTCAATATCTTGTCTTCTTCGACAAAGAAGTCTGGTTGTGTCATGACGATCAGTTTCATGTTATCTCAGCATTTCTGCGTGCAAAAGTATAAAAAAAATACCAGAACTCTTGTCTTATTTGGGTGAAAAATGAGGCCTTGAGTTACAAAACCTTGTTTTTTTATGACAAGTGTCTGACTGTCAGTCGTTTTTAACACATTCCTTCTCTCCAATTCATGCCGTTGACAAGATACCTGTAGGAGTCATTGGCATTGGGCATGTTTTTGCAGGAGCGTGACGCTTGGGCGGGGAATGGCTCTTTGTTCTGATTTCTGGAGCCGCCGTTTTCCCTGTCCATGTTAAAGGTTTCGTTCTCTGGAGCCACCCACAGTAATCGCGGTCGGCAGCAAATGCGCCTGGGATGGCAGTCGCCTCCTCAACATTTGGGATGGCAAAGCTTCCGGTATTCGGCGTAACGGTCTTACCCGGCTTGGGCTCGTCCTTCAAGTCCAGCGTCAGCGGAGAGAATTTGTAAGTGCCGCACAGGGTGCGGAAGCTGATGTGCTCACCTCGATGATTTTCTAAAAAACAGTTAAAAATAATTAATAAATTCGGGCGTAAAATCATTTTTTGATCTTGCAACTCACATTTTCTGTAATTTTGCAATCCTAACATCGGATTTTATGAAAGATTTTGATCATTTGCAAACCCCTGTATACGTCCTGGATGAGGCGCGTTTGCGGAAAAACCTGGAGCTCATCGGCGGTGTGGCGGCTGATGGCGATGTGGAGATTATCTTGGCATATAAAGCGTTTGCCCTTTGGAAGACGTTTGGAATTTTTCGTGATTATATCCGTTCCACCACTGCCAGCTCTTTGTTTGAGGCACGTCTGGCATTTGAAGAGTTTGGTGCTCCCGCCCACACTTATTCGCCAGCTTATACGGACGATGAAATTGCTGACTTGGCGCGTATGTCCAGCCATCTTACCTTTAATTCGTGGAGCCAGTACGAGCGCCACAGGCAGCGTGCCCATGCGGCAAATGCGGACATTAGTCTAGGCATTCGCATCAATCCTGAATATTCGGAAGTAGGCACATTGCTGTACAACCCGTGCGCTCCCGGCACTCGCTTCGGGGTGACGGCCGACTGTTTGCCCGCCTATATGCCCTCGGACATAGAGGGTTTTCATTGCCATTGTCATTGTGAGAGCGGTTCCGACGTTTTTGAACGCACTTTGGCGCACATCGAGGCAAAATTCGCCAGATGGTTTCCACAACTGAAGTGGATCAATTTTGGCGGCGGGCATTTGATGACACGCAAAGACTACGACTTGCCTTTGCTGTTGCGGCTGTTGAAGGACTTCAAGCAACGCCACCCCCACTTGAAGGTCATCCTTGAGCCGGGGAGTGCTTTTGCCTGGCAAACGGGCGAGTTGGTGGCGCAGGTAGTGGATGTCGTGGAAGACAAGGGCATTCGCACCGCCATCCTAGACGTCAGCTTTACCTGCCACATGCCTGATTGTTTGGAAATGCCATACATGCCGCAGGTTCGAGGAGCTAAAATCATAGAAGACGCTTTGGTTGATGATGCCGACCATCGTCGCCACGTCTACCGTATCGGCGGCAATAGCTGCCTCTCGGGGGATTTCATGGGGAGTTGGCAGTTCGATCACGAATTGAGCGTGGGCGAGCGCCTTGTCTTTGAGGATATGCTGCATTATACCACCGTCAAAACCACCATGTTCAACGGTATTCGCCACCCCTCAATCGCACTTTGCCGCGCAGACGGCTCCATGGAAGTGTTACGCGAGTTTACCTACGAGGATTACAAGAGCCGCATGGACTAATTTTTTAGTCATTTTTTACTTTGTTTATCGTTTTTCGATGAATAAAGTTGTATCTTTGCAGACAGAAGTAAGCATAAACCTAGATGATGGTATTTCAAAATAAGCGCCGTTGGCAGCTCCCAAAGGGGAAGCCAGTGACGGAAATGGACAAACAGGTGATGTACTGGGAGAACAAAGGACGCTTGGTGCCCACGCGTGACCTGATCAAGACACCTGAGCAGATCGAGGGTATTCGTCGTGCAGGCTTGGTCAACACCGGGGTCTTGGATGAAGTCGCGCGCAACATCCGCGCCGGCATGTCGACCCTTGAGATAGACGAGATTTGCATGCGATATTGCGAGGAGCACGGTGCCACACCCGCTTGCCTGAACTACGAAGGCTTTCCCAAAAGTGTTTGTACAAGTATTAATGAGGTGGTGTGCCATGGTATTCCCAAAGCATCGGATGTCCTGCAAGAAGGTGACATCGTGAACGTGGACTTTACCACCATTCTCGATGGTTATTATGCCGATGCCTCCCGAATGTTCATCATAGGCCAGACCACACCGGAGAAGGAACAACTGGTGCGTGTGGCGAAAGAGTGCCTTGAGGCCGGCGCCGCCGCTGCGAAACCCTATGGATTTGTCGGTGATATTGGCAGGGCCATTCAGAAGCATGCCGACAGATACCATTATGGCATTGTTAAAGACCTTTGCGGGCATGGCGTCGGACTGAAATTTCATGAGGAGCCTGAGGTCTTGCACTACAAGACCCGCGATAGCGGCATGCTGCTGGTTCCGGGAATGGTGTTTACGATTGAGCCGATGATCAACATGGGCACTTGGAAGGTGTTCGTGGATGGCGACGACGAGTATGGCTGGGAAGTGATTACCGAAGACGAGAAGCCGAGCGCCCAATGGGAGCATACGTTTGTGATGACAGAGCATGGCCTTGAGGTCTTGACATATTAATTATAATTAATTAAGGTAATTTTTTATTAAGGTGAGAGAATTAAACGGTGAAAGGCGAGAAAACATACATATTAGGCATCGAAAGCAGTTGTGACGACACGTCTGCCGCAGTGCTTTGTGACGGAATTCTATTGAGCAATGTCACAGCATCGCAAGCCGTCCATGAAGCCTATGGCGGTGTGGTGCCGGAGCTGGCATCGCGTGCACATCAGCAAAATGTCGTGCCTGTGGTCGACCAGGCATTGAAGCAGGCAGGAGTCGAGAAGTCTCAACTTTCTGCCGTGGCATTCACCCGTGGGCCTGGGCTGATGGGCTCCTTGTTGGTCGGTGTCAGCTTTGCCAAAGGCTTTGCGCGGTCATTGGGCATCCCTTTGATAGACGTGAACCATCTTCAAGGTCATGTGCTGGCCCATTTTATCCGCGATGCCCGGGAGAGCCATCCCGTCCCTCCCTTCCCGTTCCTCTGCTTGCTTGTAAGCGGTGGAAATTCCCAAATTGTGAAGGTCAGTGCATACAATGCCATGGAGGTGCTTGGCCAAACCATCGACGATGCAGCGGGAGAGGCGATAGACAAGTGTTCAAAAGTAATGGGGCTGGGCTATCCCGGCGGTCCGATTATCGACCGGCTTGCCCGTGAAGGCAATCCGCAGGCATTCAAGTTCGCCCAGCCGCAGATTCCAGGCATGAACTATAGTTTTAGCGGCTTGAAAACCTCGTTCCTGTACAATTTGCGTGACTGGCTGAAAGCCGACCCTGACTTTATTGAACATCATAAGGCCGATCTTGCTGCCAGCCTTGAATATACTATTGTCGAAATTCTGATGAAGAAACTCCGTCTTGCTGTTAAAGAGACTGGCATTAAGCATGTGGCAGTGGCCGGCGGCGTTTCGGCAAACACCGGCCTGCGGAATGCGTTCTACGACCATCAAAAACGATACGGCTGGACGGTCTACATCCCGAAATTCTCATATACCACAGACAATGCTGCGATGATAGCCATGACCGGCTATTATAAATATCAAAATCAAGAGTTTTGCAACATGGAGACACCCACTTTTAGCAAAGTGACCTTCCAGTAACGAGAAAAGAGAATAAAAACAATGATACAAACACAACATGCGTATGGAATTTGAACAGAAAATACTTAGCGGACAATTGCAGCAGTTGTTGTATGAGTCTGGAAAAACGTTGGGAACTGCTGAGAGCTGCACTGGCGGGAGGATTGCTGAGGCCATTATTGCAGTTCCAGGTGCGTCCGTCTATTTCAAGGGTGGCGTCATCTCGTACACCAATGAAGTGAAGGAAAAATTGTTGAATGTAGACAAAACCCTCATTGACGAGAAAGATGCCGTTAGCGAAGAGGTAGCAGTGGAGATGGTTAAAGGCGCCATTTCGTCTTTGGGCGTTGATTTTGCCATTGCTGCAACAGGCTATGCCGGCCCTGGCGGCGGTTCCAAGGAGATCCCGGTAGGCACCATCTGGCTGGCTTGCGGTAACTCGGAGCGTATTGTGACCAAACAGCTGACAGAGGATTTTGGGCGTGATGTGAATCTCTCCGTTGCCACTCGCACTGGCCTCCACATGATTTTGGATTTTCTGGAAGAAGAGCATTTGCCCAAACAAACCGCGGTTTAGCGCGCCATTTTCGTGCAAGAAAGCATAAAAAATATTAAATATCAGCATTTCTTGTGTATTTTTTTTGATAATTTAGAAAAAGTTTGTATTTTTGCACGCTGTTTGGAATAAACACCTACAAATTAGGAAACAATAAAAAATAGATAGCAATGTCAAAGATTTGTCAGATTACGGGGAAAAGGGCACAGATAGGCAACAATGTTTCCCACTCAAAACACCGCACGAAACGTCGTTTCGACGTGAATCTGTTCAGCAAGAAATTCTACTATGTAGAAGAACAATGCTGGATTAGTCTTAAAATCAGCGCAGCCGGTCTGCGTCTTATCAACAAGGTAGGTCTTGATGCAGCACTCAGGCAAGCTGTTTCCAAGGGCTATTGCGATTGGAAAGACATTAAAGTTATAGGAGACTAAAACAATGGCAAATAAGAAAGCAAAAGGCAACAGAGTGCAGGTCATTCTTGAATGCACCGAAATGAAAAACAGCGGCATGAAAGGTACGAGCCGCTATGTGACAACCAAGAATCGTAAGAATACTCCCGACCGCATGGAGTTGATGAAGTATAACCCCATCCTGAAGAAGATGACTCTTCACAAGGAAATTAAATAAACGTAATAGAATATGGCAAAGAAAACCGTTGCAACCCTCCGAGATGGACAACAGGATGGTCGCGCTTACACAAAAGTTATTAAAATGGTGAAGAGTCCCAAGACAGGCGCTTATGTGTTTGACGAACAAATGGTGCCCAAAGAGGCTGTTAAAGACTTCTTCAAGAACTAGATGAATTTTTAAAGGTGATACAATTATACTATAGACAAGAAAGCGGTAACACAAGGTAATGTCGCCGCTTTTTTGTCTGGGAACGAAAAGTAGAAAACATTTATTTTATTTTATTTACTTGAAATTTTAAACTTATTAGGGAATCCTCCGGCGTTGCGAAACGCTGGAGATTTTTTTGTGTCCATATTACTTTTTTTGTATCTTTGCAATCACAAGCCCATTTGGGGCGTTTTTGAAGAATCAAGCCAATGATATTAATCGTAGACAGTGGAGGAACGAAAAGCGACTGGGCACTATGTGCGGGAGGAACGGTGCGGAAGACATTTTCCGCCGATGGACTGACACCCGTTCACCAGTCGGTGGATGAGTTGCAGAATGTAATAAGGACACAGGTCTTGCCCCAAGTTGGTGCAAGTGGCGTACGGAAAATTTATTTTTACGGAAGCGGCTGTATGGAGCATAATACCGGCCAGATGCGCCAGGCTCTCTCGGAGATATTTTTCTCAGCAGCAACTGTTTTCGTCGCCGACGACCTGTTGGGAGCCGCGCGCGCGCTGTTTGGCACAGACGAAGGTGTTGCCTGCATCTTGGGAACGGGCTCTAACAGCTGTTTGTATGACGGTCGCAGCGTGGCAGCCCACATTCCGCCATTAGGCTTCATCTTGGGCGATGAGGGGAGCGGCGCGGTGTTGGGACGTAACTTCTTGAATTCCATCTTTAAAGACCCACAATGTTCTGCCCTGCAGCAGGCTTTCTTGTCATCAACGGGGCTCACTCTTCCGGAAATCATTCAAAAGACTTACCGTGCGCCGTTGCCGAGCCGTTTTTTGGCATCCATAGTCCCTTTTCTACATGCCAATTTGGAAAATCCATGGGTGAAAAGCCTTGTCATAGAGAATTTTAAGTCGTTCATCCGACAAAATGTCATTCATTATGCGCGCCCAGACCTTCCGATAGGTTGTGTCGGCAGCCTGGCCTATCATTTTGAATCCCAATTGCGCCGTGCAGCGGACGAGTTGGGCATAATGGTAGGGGCAGTATTGAAAAATCCTTTGGACAAACTCATAACATATCATCAAAATGACCAATAGTTTTCGTCAAAAATACGCCATTGTCCTAGGCGCGAGCTCGGGAATTGGGCGTGGAATTGCGCGTCGGCTGCTGGCAGACGGCTGGTTTGTGGCGTTGGCAGCCCGCCGGGCCTCGTTGTTGAAAGAATTGTGTGAAGAATATCCTCAACAGACCCTTGCCATGGTCATTGACGTTGATGCGGCAGATGCGCCGGAATGTTTGGAAGCGTTGATCCGAAAGCTGAAAACTGTCGATTTGTACGTTCATGCCTCTGGGATTGGCAAGCAGAACCAACAGTTGGACCGAATGGTGGAACAGGCAACAGTGACTACCAATGCGCTGGGTTTTACCAATATGATAGACACTGTTTTTCAGCACATGGCGGCCAACGGCGGCGGCCAGATTGCCGCAGTCACTTCGATAGCAGGTACGAAAGG
>ONQK01000095.1 GCA_900319895.1 uncultured Prevotella sp.
AAAGAAATAAGTTCAACTATCGTAAGAAACCTACAAAGTGGAGGGGGAGACATTGACCAGTTTTTACCCACACAAAGAATTAAAGTATAAAAAAATGATTGCATACTATTCAGAAGGTGTGAGAATACCACCGATGTACAGAAGAAGAGTGAATCAATGGATTCGACGCATAGCCGCCAAATACGGTAAGAAAGTGGGCGACTTGAACTACATGTTTGTTGACGACGAGCGCATTTTGAAAGCCAACAAAAAGTTTCTGAAACACAACTACTACACTGATGTCATCACTTTTGACAACAGCGAGGGCAATGTCATCCAAGGCGACATCATGATCTCCGTGGACACCGTGCGCTCCAATGCAGAAAGTTTGGGCATCACGTTCGACGCGGAGCTCGACCGCGTCATCATCCACGGCGTTTTGCACATGTGCGGGCTTAAGGACAAGACAAAGGCTGAGAAAGCCCAGATGAGAGAGGCAGAAGAGCACGCGCTGCTTTTGCGCCTCTAAAAAGGCAAAGGTCTTGCGGCTCGCATCGATCCAACACACGGGAAAAGGCATCCTTTTAAGCTAAGGATGCCTTTTCCCGTGAGAACAAGAGGTATATTTACTTCAACTTTTTATAGCCATAAACAGCCACATCGCCAAGTTCCTCCTCGATACGGATCAATTGGTTGTACTTCGCCATACGGTCGGTTCTTGAAAGCGAACCCGTCTTGATTTGTCCTGAGTTCGTGGCCACAGCGATGTCGGCAATAGTCGTATCTTCTGTCTCACCAGAGCGGTGTGAGGTAACCGTAGTGTAGCCGTGACGGTGCGCCATTTCGATGGCATCGAGCGTCTCGGTAAGCGTGCCAATCTGGTTGACTTTGATCAGGATGCTGTTTCCCGCGCCCATCTTAATCCCTTTTTCCAGGAACTTCACGTTGGTGACAAACAAGTCGTCGCCCACCAACTGGCAGCGGTCGCCGATGCGGTCGGTCAACTTCTTCCATCCATCCCAGTCGTTCTCGTCAAGTCCGTCTTCAATAGAGTCAATCGGATATTTTTCAATCAGCGTCTCCAGGAATGCGATTTGCTCATCAACGCTCAATTTCTTGCCATTCGGGTCTTTGGGCATGCCGCTCTTGAGTTGACGATAGTCGTAGAAGTACTTACCGTCTTCAACGAATGCAAACTCGCTGGCAGCGCAGTCCATCGCAATCTTGACGTCCTTTCCGGGCTCATAGCCGGCATCTTTAATCGCCGCCATGATGCAGTCGAGCACATCTTCGATGCCGTTGAGCGCGGGGGCGAAGCCGCCTTCGTCGCCGACAGCTGTCGACAATCCTTTCTTTTTCAGTAACTTTGCCAAGGCATGGAACACTTCTGCGCCCATTCTGATGGCTTCACGGATGCTGCTGGCGCCCACTGGACGAATCATGAACTCCTGGAAAGCAATTGGCGCATCAGAATGTGCCCCACCATTGATAATGTTCATCATAGGAACGGGCAATACATAGCTGTTCGTGCCACCGATATAGCGGTATAAAGGCTGCTGCAAACTGTCGGCCGCAGCCTTTGCCACGGCAAGACTCACGCCCAGGATGGCGTTTGCGCCAAGTTTTGACTTGGTTGGCGTACCATCCAATTCCAACAACTTACGGTCAATCTGACGCTGGTCAAGCGCATATTCACCCTCCAAGGCCGGACCGATGATATTATTGATGTTCTCAACTGCCTTCAATACGCCTTTGCCCAAATAGCGGCTCTTGTCGCCATCGCGCAATTCCAAGGCCTCGTTCTCGCCGGTTGACGCGCCAGAGGGGACGCTCGCACGTCCTATTGAGCCGTCAGACAAGAACACTTCTACCTCTACCGTCGGATTTCCTCTTGAATCAAGGATTTCTCTTCCAAAAACTTTTACTATAGTCATACCTTTAAGATGTGTTTAGTTTTAGTGTATAAACATTTTAATTTTCGGCAGCAAAGATACAAAAAAATAGCTAAAAACCCCAATTTCAAGCCTTTAAATTGAAAAAACCGTCCTGAAAACACTTCAAATTCTGCACTTTGTCGGTAAAGCCGGGAGTTCGGACAGTCCATTTTTATATTTTGTCCCTCTCGCACTAAAAACGACGGCAACAACATCCTTCCAACTGCAAGAGACACAGCAAAAAAGGAAAGGGAAAAGGGAAAAGGAAGAAGGAGGGGAAAACAAAAAACAAAAAAATGAACAAAAAAAAGAAGAACTATACGATTTTCTTGGAAGAATATTTGTATTTTTGCCCAAAGATTTAACTATTACGATAACAACTTAATATTTTTTTAACATGAAAAACTTCTTTTACACTGCTGCGATCCTCTTTTCCGCAGCATCTCTCATCAGCTGCCAGCCTAATGGGAAGGGCACCGCTGACAACAGCTTTGCCAAAGACAGCACTGAGCTTTCTGCCATGGAAGGCGTGATGGACGCCGTTCAGACCGACTCTGTCGTTTTTGAGAAAAAAAATGAGGTGTCCGACGTCAAGTACATGATGGAATACCCCAACGACCCCTCTGCACCGCTGACAACAGCTGTATTGACGTTCATCAACAAATTCTTTGGTGAAACCTATGAGGGCAATGTCGCCAACGTGCAACACATGGCAGACTTCTACGGCAACAAGAGCTTTGAAGAATTTGCCAAACAAGCCAAGGAAGAAAAGCCTGCCGGCTACATGAAATATGAGTGTTCGGGTGAGGTGAGGAAATCGTATGAGAGCGACAAAAACGTCAGCTTCACGGCAAACCTCTACCAGTTTGAGCAGGGGGCACACGGTATCAACTTCTCCGAAACGGCGACTTTCAACAAGCAAACCGGCAAGCAATTTACTGCAGAGATGATTAAAGACCACAAAAGCGAAGTCTTCCAGGAACTGCTGCGCGAAGGACTGCGCAAATACTGGGAAGTGAAGACCGACACAGAGCTGGAAGAGCATCTCATTGAGGTGAAAGTGAACAGCCTCCCGCTTCCCACGACAACACCTTATTTGACAAAAGAGGGAATGGCCCTGACATACAACCAGTATGAAATTGCCTCTTATGCAGACGGGATGCCCACGGCAGTCATTCCTTTCAACAAACTCAAGGACATTTTGACCGCAGAAGGGTTGGAGTTCGTCGCAGAATAAAAGAGGGAAAAGCTAAAAATATACATAAAACATGCGGGAACTTCGGCCATTTCAAGTTTCCGCATGTTTTTTTGCCCTTTGTTGAGAGGAGGGGCTCGCACAATTCAAAAGAAGGATTATCTCGAAAGCATCGCGCCGTCAAGTGTTTATCGCATCAGCCAAAGCCTTCCATGCTTTATCATGGGCACAACGACCTGCTCGCTGGTGCTGTCTCCGTAATGGAAAATCAAGAACGCCTGTGCTGAAGTGCCCAAAGAGTCAGCCTGGAAATGCCCTACCTCAACCCGCAGAATGCCTGCATGCTCTTTTTGCTGTTGCTCAACGAACATTTCCGCATTTAAGATCAACTGGTTGCGCAACGTGTCTGGTATCGGGCCGCCATGGAAAGTGCCGTCCACGAAGTCTGCATACTTCCCTTCCAACAACTGTTCATAATAGACTTTTGCCGCATTTGCCGCAATTTTCCCCTCATCGCGTGAGCATGAGATGAAAAAAAGTGCCCCGACTGCTATTCCTACCCATTTTTTCATGTGCAAAAGCTTCGCCTAGTCCAACAACATTATTTCTGCCTAATGAAAACATTGATCGGACAGCCCGTCATCTGCCAATTCTCACGAATTTTGTTCTCCAAAAAACGCTTATAAGGTTCTTTGACATACTGTGGCAGATTGGCATAAAAGACAAACGAAGGGATTTGCGTGTTGGGCAACTGCGAACAATACTTGATCTTAATGTACTTCCCCTTGACCGAAGGCGGCGGATAGGCCTCTATCAATGGCAACATCACCTCGTTCAGCTTGTTCGTGCCCACGCGCGCCGTGCGGTTCAAATAAACCTGCTTAGCCGTTTCCAGCACACGGAAGATGCGCTGTTTCGTGAGGGCCGAGGCAAAAATTATCGGGAAGTCCGTAAACGGTGCCATGCGATTGCGAATGGCGTTCTCAAAAGTGTCAATGACCTTTTGGTCTTTGTTCTCCACCAGGTCCCATTTGTTCACAACCACCACCAGCGACTTGTTGTTACGCTGGATGATTTGGAAGATGTTCATGTCCTGCGCCTCAATACCGCGCGTGGCATCAATCATCAGGATGCAAACGTCGCTGTTCTCGATGGCACGGATGGAGCGCATGACACTGTAAAACTCCAAATCTTCAGAGACTTTGTTTTTGCGGCGGATTCCTGCCGTGTCGACCAAATAGAAATCAAACCCGAACTTGTCGTAACGAGTGTAAATGGAGTCGCGCGTCGTGCCGGCAATCTCGGTCACGATATTCCGGTCTTCTCCGATAAAAGCATTGACGATGCTCGATTTTCCCACATTTGGGCGACCTACCACGGCAAAGCGGGGGATGCCGTCTTCGAGCAATTCGCCCTTGTCCTCACTGAGTTTGGAGAGAACAACATCCAACAAGTCGCCCGTCCCGCTGCCCGTGGCAGAGCTGATGCAGTAAGGCTCGCCCAAGCCTAGTTTGTAGAACTCGGCGGCATCATAGATCTGGTCATTGTTGTCTGTCTTGTTGGCAACCACTATCACTGGCAATTTCGCCCTGCGGAGAATTTGTGCCACATCCTCGTCCAAATCGGTCAAGCCCGTGGTCACGTCAACCAAGAACAGCACCAAATCTGCCTCTTGCGTTGCAATCAGGACCTGCTTGCGAATCTCCTCCTCGAAAATGTCGTCGGAATTGACCACCCACCCCCCGGTGTCAACGACAGAAAACTCACGGCCATTCCATTCACACTTGCCGTATTGGCGGTCGCGCGTCGTGCCGGCCTCCTCGCTGACAATGGCTTTGCGCGATTTGGTCAGTCGGTTAAATAACGTGGACTTGCCCACATTCGGACGTCCCACAATGGCTACTAAATTGCTCATGTATTTTTGCTTTTTGTGTGCAAAGGTACGAAAAAACTGCGAAAAAATGAGGAAAAGGCATAGAAAAGGAAAATGCACCTGAAATATGCTCCTGGGATCTCATCTCTTCCCGACGGTGGCCGGCGTCTTCCATGGGTAAAGGGGAAAAAGCCCCACTTACTCCTGATGATACCCGAAACTGTTGAGCTCGCGTTGTGAGTTTCTCCAGTCTTTGTCGACCTTGACGTAGGTTTCAAGATAGATGCTTTTGCCAAAGAAGCGCTCCAGCGACCTGCGGGACTCCGTGGATACTTTTTTCAATGCCACGCCCTGGTGTCCGATGACAATCCCTTTCTGGCTGTCGCGCTCCACGTAAATGATGGCACGAATGTGGATGTTCTTGTCGGTTTCCTTGAAGCTTTCCACGCGCACTTCCACGGAATAGGGGATTTCCTTGTCGTAATAGAGCAAGATTTTCTCGCGAATGATCTCGCTGACAAAGAACCTGGCGGGCTTGTCCGTCCACTGGTCCTTGCCGAAATAGGGGGGGGAGTCGGGCAGCAGCTCCTTGATCCGCTTCAACAGGACTTCCGTGCCAAACTTGTTGAGGGCGGAGATGGGCAATATCTCGGCACGCGGCAATAGGGAATTCCACTTTTCCACGATGGCATTGAGCTTTTCCTGAGCCTCTTTGCCTCCTTTTGAAGAGGTTGGCGTGTTAAGACTGTCTATTTTATTGATCAGTAGCAGCACCGGGACGGTCATTTTCTGCACCTTTTCCAAAAACTCAATGTTTTTCTCTGGATTTTCAATAACATCGGTGACATAAAGCAACACGTCCGCGTCTGCCAATGCACTTTCCGAAAAAGCGAGCATGGACTCCTGCAGCTTGTAGTTGGGCTTGAGTACTCCGGGCGTGTCGCTGAACACGATTTGTGCCTCTTCGGTGTTCACGATACCCATGATGCGGTGGCGCGTGGTCTGCGCTTTGAATGTGGCAATGGAAATGCGCTCGCCGACGAGTTGGTTCATCAGCGTCGATTTCCCGACGTTAGGATTGCCTACGATGTTTACAAATCCGGCTTTATGCATGCGTTTGGTATTGACAATTGAGAGTTGACAATTGAGCAATAGATGTTCAACGGCCAACTCTCAACAGTTAATTTCTTTTGTTTATTTCATCTCGCCACTTCCGCGCCGTCGTATCCCCATTTCAGATAGCATGCTCCGTGCACGAACCCGGCTCCAAAGGCTGTCAAAATGATGTTGTCGCCTTTTTTGAGCCTTTTCTCGTTCTCCCAGAGTGCCAGCGGGATGGAGGCTGCACTGGAATTGCCGATGTGGTCGATGTTCACAATGACCTTTTCCTCGGAGAGTTCGAGGCGTTTGGCCACCGCCTCGATGATGCGGAGATTGGCCTGGTGTGGAACGACCCAGTCGATGGTCTCGTTGTTGAGCCCATTCCTTTCGGCAATCAGGGCACAGTCGCTGCTCATGTTCGACACAGCGAAGCGATAGACGGTACGCCCTTCCTGATAAATATAGTGCAGACGGTGGTCCACGGTGAAGTGTGACGCAGGACAAACCGACCCGCCCGCCTTCATGTGCAGAAAGGGAAGCCCTTTGCCGTCGGTACGGAAATAGGAGTCGATATAGCCTTCTTCAACGTCTTCCTTGGCTTCAATGAGAACCGCCGCGGCACCGTCCCCGAAAAGCGGGCAGGTGGCCCGATCCTTGTAGTCTGTCATCGATGACATCTTTTCCGCACCGATGAGGATGACTTTCTTGTAGCGTCCGCTTTCTATCATGTTGACAACCATGTCGAGGGTGTAGATGAACCCGCAACAAGCTGCCGAGAGATCGAAGGCGAAGGCATTTTTCAAGCCCAGCTTGCCCAAGACGATGGATGCCGTCGACGGGAACCTATAGTCTGGCGTTGTGGTGGCAACAATCAGTGCGTCTATTGAGTCGGGGTCTACGCCCGTCTTGCCCAACAGGTCCTTGGCTGCCTTCCTGGCCATATAGCTCGTCCCCAGCCCTTCTTCTGTCAGGATGTGGCGCTCTTTGATGCCTACACGAGTCACTATCCATTCATCGTTGGTGTCGACCATGCGCGAAAGCTCCTCGTTGTTGAGGATATAGTCGGGCAGGTATCCACCGATTCCGGTAATGACCGCTTTCAGTTTTCCCATCGTTATTCAACTTCAGCCTTAACGATAGCTACTTTTCCTCTATAATAGCCGCAAGTTGGACAAACAGTGTGATACACATAGTAAGCACCGCAGTTGGGACATACTGCCAATGTTGGAGCGACAGCTTTGTCATGCGTTCTTCTTTTCGCGGTGCGTGTCTTCGATTGTCTTCTTTTAGGATGTGCCATAATTGTTTTTAAATGATTAAATCGTTAATATTTCAATTTTTTCAACGCCTCCCAGCGCGGGTCGACCTCCTGCTCTTTCCCATTGCTGCTGCTTCGGGCAGTTGACAGTTCATGCAATTTAACTGCCATGGCCGTGTTACACACTCCAGGTTGGTGTACATGCCGAATGGGAATGGCGAGCACGATAGACTCGTAAATGAACCACGCAACGTCAATCGTACCGTCTTGCCGGTCGATGACGATGAGGTCGTCGTCTTCTGTATAAGTGTCTCCCATCTTCACCGTCAGTTTCGTCTCCGCAACCACGGGCTGCACCATGTCGTCAAGACATAGGTTGCAAGGGATGAGCACTTCGCCTTCGATGTGGAACATCAATTCAAAGAAGTCGGCCGTTTTGCGTATAAACAACCGCACGTCTGCTTTCCCCTGATGCACATCAGGCGCATTTATCGATTTGAAAAAATCGTTGTCAAGGGCAAATTCCAACATCGCTTGCGGTGTTGAAAGTCCCTTTAAATCAATCTTATAAGTCGACAAATCACACATCGGGCTGCAAAGTTACGAATAAACGCGCAAAATACAAAAAAAAATACTTTTTTTCTTTGATTTACGACCTGTTTTTTTGATTTTTTAGCTGAAAGACAGGACAAAAAACTCCCCAAGCCTGTTTTTCACAGACTTGGGGAGAAAAAGAGATTTGATTATTACTTATTGTTTTGATAATGGATTGGCAATGTAGACAGGACGGATGCTCATGGCCTTCACATTGGTGGACCTTGAGCGGCTGGTGTATGCACCACCATAGTTGCATGGGTCGCTCGTCGCATACCATCCGTCCATGTTGCGGTAGAACAGTCCGCCGCCTGAAAAGATGGTGCTTGAGGCGTATGCACAGCTCACGCCGGGCTGCCTGCCTGCATCATACACAAAGTCATTCCATCCGCGCTCGCCTTCGGCCGGCAGGAAAATCCCCTTGGTCAACTCATAGTCGGAAAGGATGTATGACCTGTTCAAAAGCCCGCGCTTATCGCGCATGTCGTCAATAATTTTCTGGCTCTTGCATACAAACATGCCGTAGACGGGGATGTAGGTGGTGCCATTGGCTTTGTGGAAGCTGCCATGCATCATGTTGACCGGCAGGTTGTTCAGCGGAACCAGATAGACTCCCCACACACGGTGGCAACTTTTGCTGGTGAAGAGCTGTTCGAGCTCAGACACCTTTGGCAGGCGGTATTTCCCTTTGGTTGCCACATAGGCCAAGTCGCCATAATAGGTGTCTTTCTGCTCCAGCCCACCGTTGGCAGGCGTATATTTCTTATTCAATACTTCTTCCAAGGAAACTTCATGCCTCATGTACTCATCGCGCCAAATGCGCTGGTGGAATTCCAGCCCACCTGCAAAAGAGCCTTTGGTATAGCAAAAGCGAGCCGAAGTGGGAGCGGTTAATTTATTAGGTACGCGGCCACGGCCTGAGATTTCTCCATGCAAAGCGGCGGAGGTCACCGTAAACTTGCTGTAATAGCCGTCCGCCGTAGTGCCGTTGGGGACTGAAGCAGGAGGCATTTGCGGCCACATCGGCACGTCTTTGATGTTTTTGTGGCCCAACAATTCCGGTGCCCAATATTGTTGAGGGGCAATGAAATAGTGCTCAATGGAGAAGTCATAGGCGGCTCTGTAGAAGTTGTTCTGAACGAGCCCGTTGTGCCACATCAGGTTGCCCTTTGCCCATTTGATGTCATCGATTTCAATATAATCGCCGGTGTGCGCCTTCAACGCTGTCGCACGGGTCAGCTGCCCAGTGCCCAGCTGAGGAGCCTTTGCACTCACTTTGTGGGCAATGCCAAGCTCATCTACCACCTCGAGCTGGAACCTCAAGCCAGAGACGTCGGCAAAGGTTGCAAAATAGACGGACTCTGAAGGTGTGTCGAGGTTGATTTCAAAAAGGTCGGTTGCCGCGGCCACGGGCGTGATGTCGTGGGTAGCCAAGTCCAGCGTCGCCTTACTCTTCGCGCCGGCAACTTTCAAGGTCATGCGCTTTACCTTCAGCGGTTCGCCGTTCTCGTCTTTGAAGCCAAACTGGAAGTAGGTCACACCACACTTGAAGGTGCCCAGACGTGCGTCAACCTTTTTCTCGTTTGCGCTGCGCACCTCAGAGCTGGCAAACACCAAGTCGCAGTTTTCCGCCAAAAAGTCCAACGTTCCTTTCTGCCGGCTCAAATCCAAGGTCAACGTACCTTTGTTAAAGACCGCAGTTGGAGATGGGAAAGGGTAAAAAACCGTAATTCTGTCGCCTGGCTTACAATGGACTTTACCTAAAAAGTCCACACTTTTAGCATCTGCGCTGGGATGAACCATGTCGTACGACTCCTCTTGCGCAGTAACGTTCCACACGCCGATTCGGTCTTCCTTGTTCCAGTGCGTGCTGAGTCCCTTGCCCACGCCTTCGTCTTTCAAGGCCACGCGACGCTGCCCCTGAGCAGGACTTGCGCTCACTGCCCTAAATTCCACCTCGGGACGGATCCAACGGATTGAGGCAGAAGCGTTTTCGACAATGTTTTCTTCATCAGAACAAGAGAAAACCAACAGCGGCATCAAGGCCACCAAGACACGAAGCATTTTTTTCATTACTTTTTCCATAATTCTTATTTTCTTTTTTATTTTTAATTTTTTTCTTGCAGACTCCATATTTCTTCAAAATCATAATTCTTGGCATCGCCGCCGATAATGAAATCATCATCGTCATCGTCAGAGAAACCGCCATTATCACCCTCAGACCCCTCGTCGTACCCAGGCTTTTGATTACTTGCGGACAAAATCGGACAGTCTAAATCCAAAAGAGCCAACTTTAACATCTCCGGAGCAGAATACTTTGTCTTCTGCTCTCCTAATTCTTTCATCTTTTTCATTTAAAATAGTTCTTATACTTGTTATAATTTATTTATAATGCTATACTTGATTTTACTTTAAAATTTGTTGAAAAACCTCTGTATTCATTAATTTTCACTTACT
>ONQK01000188.1 GCA_900319895.1 uncultured Prevotella sp.
CAGCTCAAAGCCGTTGTCAATGAAACAGGAGAGAATGTGCAGGAAACCGTTCACAAGCTTATCGAGGAGTACAATCAGATAGGACATGTGCCCTACAAGGAAAAAGACAAATTGTACAAGGAATATCACGACACGCTCGACAAAATTTACAAAGAGCTCAACATCTCAGTGGCACGCAAGCGCCTTGACAAGTTCAAGAGCAACATCAAGAGCATGATGGAGAAGGGAGAGGAAATGCTTGACAACGAGCGCGCCCGGCTGATGCGCCGCTACGAGCAAATGAAGCAGGAAATAAACACTTACGAGAACAACCTCGGCTTCTTGAACGCCGCATCGAAAAAGGGCAATAGCCTTCTTGACGAGATGAACCGCAAGGTGCAGAAGCTTAAAGACGAGATGAACCTGGTCCGTGAAAAGATCAAAGCAATTGATGCCGAAAATAAGAACGCTGAAGAAAATGTAGCTTCAGAAGAAAAGTAAAAAACAACGCATGTGTCAGCAGCCCCTCAAAAGGCCGCTGGCACATGATTTTTCGAGGTGCGCCGGCACAAAAGGGATAACACCAAGACCGGACAATAACGGTCGCAGCTGCTCAGGAAGAGCGAGTTGTGTCATACGGAAAATGATTTTCAGGTAGGAGGTTTCAGGAAAACGAAAAGAACCTGACGAATAAATGAAATTTAACATTTTATGACCTTTATCAAACAACATTAATTTCATGCAATTCTTATGAAAAAACTACTATTCACATTTGCAGTGCTGCTTTGTCATACTGCAATACAGGCACAAGTAGACAATTACTGTCTTCAATTTTCGCCAAATGGCAGTGTAAACTGCGGCCCCATGCCCGAGCTTGACAATAAAGACAAATTTTCCGTCCAATTCTGGATGAATGCCGACACTTGGATCGACGGCGCGACCATCCTCTCACGGGGCAATGGCTTTGCCATCAAAACCACCACTGCCAAGACCCTCAACATTGCTGTCGGTGAGAAGAGCCTCAACGTCACCCATGACGACTTAGCCGTCAAAAAATGGGTACAAGTAACTTTGAACAGCAATGGAAGTGACACCAAGGTGCTCATTAATGGCAATGTTGCTGCCACTGTTGATGGCAACTGCAAGATTCCTGTCGATGGAACTCCGTTTACCCTCGGCGGCGGCACTTTTGCAGGCCGCATCGACGAGTTGAGAGTATGGAATGCAGAGCTGGCCGCCGACTACGACTATTTTATACACAACACTCTCAACAAATGGGCACCGCAGTTAGACGACCTGGTCGCCTATTATAAGTTCGACCAGAACCTATGTCAGGATGTTGTAGACTACAAGGCACTGTTTGCGCCTGGCAGGAACAATCACCATGGCAAGATGTCGAGCCAAGGCGTGGAAAGACAAATCGTCACCGACAATGCCGGGCTGCCCTATCTGCTATGCGGAGCCTACTCCAACCACCAGCGTTTTTTCGATCGTGCGCTCACCCGCGACCAGTTCCTGCTGGCCAATGACATCATCCTGCTTTCCATTAATTCAAAGCCGGATGGACATCTGGAGTTCGGCTCCCCCAATGACCATGCCACATTGGTCAATGCGGAGCACCTGGCGGCATTCAAGGGACGAGACGGCGTGCTGTCACTGAAAGGGAACGGCTCGAAAATGACTTGCACCACCACCACGTTGAGCAATAATACGGAACTCACGTTTGAGACATGGATCCATCTGGACAAATGGACGGAAGGCGCGTACATCTTCCGTAAGGAAAGCGCCGACAAGCAGCAAGGCTTCTCTATCAGTCTCGGAGAGGAAGCCACCAAGCAGATCGTCGTATGTGTGAACGGCAAAAAGTTTGTCAATCAGAACGCCATGAGAGTGGGCGAATGGATGTATTTTGCCGTCACAACCTTCAAAGGCGGAACTCCTGCCAACACCTTCCTCTTCAAGTTTAACGACATCGATGCCTGGGCCGACGAAAGTCTCTCGGACAACAGCACAGACTATGCCCCGACGGGCATGGGCGCCATTATAGCCGAAATAGGGGCGGGGCTCACGGCAAAACTCGACCAGACGGCAGTCTTCAATCGGAGTTTCACCAGCCAGGAGTTGGCTGCGCACAAGGACGGCCTGCCCATGCCAGGGCTAGGCAAGTCGGTCAATGCGCAGCTCATGTTGAAGTCGGCTGCCAACTATGCATACGACAAGGCAGACTTCCCCGGCTACGACGCTTACTCACAGGATGAATGGAAAGCCATTATGGAATCAGCGTACAAAGGCTATCGGGGATACCAGTTCCGGATTTCTGTAGCCAAGCATGACGCCTGGCTCGAGACCATCAAGGATGCAAACAAGCGCAAAATCTTTGCGGAGGACCTCGCCCGCCTATCTGAGGAATATGACGGTGTGGAGCTCGACTTGGAGTGGATGGATGGCGTGCAGACCAACCTGGGGCTGCTGGGCGACGAGATCAAGAAAGTATTGCCCGCGGGAAAGACCTTCATGGTCTCGTGCCATGCCTATGGAGCCTATAAGTATCCGCTGGCAAAGATCAAAGACGTTGATGGCTTCACTTTTCAGCAATACGGCCCGCAGAAGACATATTTCAACTACAACAGCTTCACCACCAGCTACAACAACTTCGTGCAATACGGATTCCCAAAGAACAAGATATATTTGTCATACAGCACTACGACCACCAGGCCATACAATGCCAATGACGTGCTGCAAAATGGCGGTGTGTCGGGCATTAGGAACGGCTTCATTGATGACCCTTATGTGCCCAATGAAAACGGGCAATTCGAGAAAGGCCTGCTGGGTGGCAACTACTACTATTTCATGGGCCCTGTCCAAGTGTATAAAAGAGCCAAGTTCTGTGTCGACAACAAGGTGAAAGGCATCTTCTACTGGGACATGGGCAACGACGTGCCCGTCACCCATCCATACAATCTGGCAAAGCATTGCAACTATGCTCTGGCAAGCAATGTCGACACCTTGGTCACGGAGGTGGAGGTGAAACACGTCTCCACGCTTATCCAAGACATCCATCATGCCCAATTACAGGACAAGGTAGACATTAGACTTGATGCAAAGAACCAAATGCTTCGTGCCATCGTCCCGGAGGAAATAGAATTCCTGGGCATGGAGATTTACACTGGTACGGCGGCAAAAGTCTATTCAGACAACTCCACAAAGACGTCCGTCGCCGCCTTCCTCCCAGGTGTGTACTTGGTGAAAATCAGGTTAGGAGGCGGAACCGTGGTCTGCAAGAAGTTCCTGAAACACTGACCGCAGGCCATTTGCCCAAAGCCCTGTGTGCTGAAAGGCAGGTGAACCTCAAGGAATAAGCAGAGACCGGTGCAATGAATGTCGTTTGCACCGGTCTCTGCAGCTGTTGGGGTACTCGGACTCGAACCAAGAATGACAGGACCAGAATCTGTAGTGTTACCATTACACCATACCCCAATGAAAAGGACATTGTCCGTAAAAATCGTCTGCAAATTTACAACTTTTTTCCGAAAAGGCAACAAAAAAAGACTTTTTTTTACCTATTCACCTTAAAAAATTAGAAAAATCTTGTTCTCCACGCATCTCCGTCTTCCATACCCCCTCGCAAGAGAGCACTTCTTTTGAAAAACGCCTGACCGCCGTGGTTCTTCCTCATGTTCTCGTGGCATTGGCAGGCGGGCGTGCCGGGGTCAGATTTTAAGGATTCTCACCTCTGCATTTGCCATTTTCTCAATGTCTTTCATCGGTCTTTTGTACAGAACGCTTTGTATGGCTTTGTTGATGATGCCGTGCCCTACGGCGAAGACGGTTTTTCCAGGGTATGTGTTGCGGATGTATTGGATGAATTGTTCCGCTCGTTGGAGTATGTCTTCCAGGCTTTCTACGTTCTCGGGCCATGGCTCGTTTTGCAGTTCGGAGATGATTCTGCCAGTGAAGTCGCCCCAGTCTCTTTCCCTGAGCAGGGGGGTGCAGTCGATTTCTTGTTGCCGGTGCGCTTTCATGACGATTTGGCAGGTTTGCACGGCGCGCCTGAGGTCGCTTGACACGAATGCGTCGATTCTTGTGCCTGCCATCTCTTCTTTCAGCCTGAAAGCCTGCCGTATGCCTTTCTCATTGAGGTTGCCGGGTGTCTGGCCTTGCATGATTTCTCGTGCATTGTCGATGGTCTCGCCGTGGCGTGCCAAGTAGAGCAGTGTCATTTAGAATTTTTTTCCGGACACGATGTTGACGAATGTCTTGAACAAAATCTTGATGTCGAACCACCAGGACCGATATTCTAGGTAATAGAGGTCGTACTCAAGCCGTTGCAGCATTTTCTCGATGGTGTCTGTGTAGCCGTTGTACAGTGTTGCGTATGAGGTGACGCCCGGCCTTATTTGGTAGAGGTATTTGTAGCGTGTGTCGCGTTCCATGATTTGGTCGATGTAGAATTTTCTCTCCGGCCTGGGGCCGATGAATGCCATGTCGCCCTTTACCACGTTCCAGAGCTGCGGGAGTTCGTCGAGGTGGTGGTTCCTGAGGAATCTGCCTACTTTGGTCAGCCGGGTGTCGTTGTTCTGCTGGCACAGCTTCGGCCCGTTCTTCTCAGCATCGGTTCTCATGCTCCTGAATTTATAGATGTAGAAGGGTCGTCCGAAGCGTCCGATGCGTTCTTGCTTGAAGATGGCCGGCCCTCCGTCTTCCCATTTCACTGCGATGTAGCAAACTAAGAATAGTGGTGAGAAGATGATGACGCAGGCGCATGCCACCGTGAGGTCGAAGATGCGTTTAAAGTTGCGCTCAAACTCGTTCATGCCGTCTAGGATGTATCCGTTCGGAAATTTAGCCATGTTTATTACTAATTCTGTCATGTCTTTATACTTTAAGTTTATTATATAACCATAAAATTTGAGATTTATTGTTTAAATAAACTTAAAATATTTTGTTAAAATTTTTTCTTTCGTGTATAATTGCTTTGCCGTTTGGTGTGCTCGTCTGCCTTTTTCTTTGAGCTCGGCTTTTTTTTCGAGGCTCAAGTTGTTGAGGAATTCGACCAACTCTTGTTGTTGGCAGGGTTCGAAGCAGTAGCCTATCTGGTGTTCTTTTACCATCATTGCGATTTCGCTTTTGGCTGACCCGATGTACAGGATGGCCTTCCCTGCTGCCATGTAGTTGTAGGTTTTTGAGGGTACTCCCAGCCCGTACATCTCGTCTGCTAGGGTGACCAGCGCGAGGTCGCCCCGGTTGAGCACCGTTTGTTGCTGTGCCTTGGAGAAGGGGCCTTTCATCTCCATGTTTTGTTTTGTGTTGTTTTGTATGCATTGCTCGATTTTCTTTTCCAACGCCCCTGCTCCCCAGAATTCGAGCATGAGTGTGGGGTTTTCTGTTCGTTGGAAGTTTTCGATGAAGGGGATGATGCCTTGTACTCTTCCCAGGTTTCCTGCGAATTGTATGCGGATGTGCTGTGGGTCGAAGTC
>ONQK01000016.1 GCA_900319895.1 uncultured Prevotella sp.
CGGACACGTCGCCCACTTGTATTTCATCACCAACTTCGCATTCTGCGGACGGCACGGCGCAGCACTGCCATTGACGGTAATCACCACGGGCAGCGGTGCCTCGACCACTTCCACGCCACCATCAATCATTCGGCGGATGGTGGCCTTGCCGTTTTCTATCTTCAGAATTTCTTCTGCGTAAGTCACTTGGTTCAATCCCAGTTTCTGCGCTACCTGCGGACCCACTTGCGCCGTGTCGCCGTCGATGGCCTGCCGACCACCGATGACAATATCGACGTCGCCAATTTTCTCGATGGCCGTGGCGAGCGCATAACTCGTTGCCAGCGTGTCGGCACCGGCAAACAGGCGGTCGGTCAAGAGCCAGCCCGTGTCGGCTCCGCGATAGAGACCCTGACGGATGATTTCACCGGCACGCGGCGGTCCCATCGTCAGCAGCCCCACGGTCGAGCCGGGGTGTTGTTCTTTCAGTCGCAATGCTTGTTCCAACGCATTCAAATCTTCGGGATTGAAGATGGCGGGCAGGGCGGCGCGGTTCACCGTTCCTTCGGCGGTCATAGCGTCCTTGCCCACATTTCTGGTGTCTGGTACTTGCTTGGCAAGTACAACAATTTTTAAACTCATAATATTATAAAATTGTTTTTCTTGTTTATTTCCTTTCTGAATTTATAAAATATCGTGCAAAATTACATTTTTTTTGTGAAAGGGCAAAATATACTACATAAAAACAGGCTGTTTTTGCACAGTTTCTGTAGATTTGTGCATTTTTGTATGGGCGACATTCTGTTGAGATGGAATGAAAAAAGGTTGGATGCCCAACAAGCATCCAACCTTAATAGTCTTATGTTTACGCTTGAATAGCGTGTTGTTTTTATTTCACAATTTTTTGAGTATACGTTCCGTCGCCAGTCACTACACGTACCATGTATACGCTGTTGTGCAACAGGCTTGCGTCAATGTCATTGCGGTTGGTGTTGCGGGCGAGGCAGCGGCCGTTGAGGTCGAACACTTCGATTGTTTTGACCTTGGTATTTCCTTTTGTCGCTACGCAAACCAGTCCGTTTTCAACGAAAATGATCGGTTTGCTGTTGTCGTCGATGACATTGTTGATGCCTGTGGGTTCGATAACGTCAATGATTTTGTACACTTTGTCGTAATCGCCGATACAAGCGCTTGTAGTGGAAGATGAGCTGCCGAAGTCATACATCAAAATATAGTGTCCTGCCTCATAAGTGATGGTTTGTGAAATCTCGACCTTCACCTGGCCTCCTGCTGCGAGATTTACATTTCCCATCTTGAGGATTCCGCCGTTGGCCTGTGTGAATTGACGCATGCGCACATACAGGCTACCATTATAAGCAGCAGGTGCTTGGAATGTAATTGAGCCTGTAAGTTTTTCACCCACTACCACTCGGTCTGGAAGGTCGATGGCAACGCCTCTGAGCTTGATGTCGCTGCCTGTGCCGACTGTAATTTTGTCGTTGTAATATGTCGACAGATTGTCGTCTACGATTTCTCCGTTGGCAGTTATATAGCTTGTCTGTATGAAGTATTCTCCCGGATTGACAAGCATTTTTCCGTAGAAAGTAACAGTTTTAGCTTCACCTTGTGCCACGTTGATGTTTTCTTGTTTGAACATATAACGTTTTTCAGGGTTGTTCATATCGACGAGATAAAGGATGACGCCGATTTTGCCGGCAGTACCGTAGTTGCGGGAATTCATGGCAAAATAGATCATGTCGCCTTGGTTGGCAATGATTTCGCCATCCCTGCGCTGCCAAAGCACATTCTGGGTGAGGTGCATCACGGGGTGGGATGATTCCGGGAGCACGGTCAGGACATCGCTTTCAACCTGCTCTGTGAACGGATGCTCTGGGAACCCTTTTTCATAGACGCTGATGTTGTAGTTGCCGGCAGGCATGGTGTCAGCCAAGTTAATGAGCAGCCTAATGTCTTCAGTACTCTGGTCATAGATGTTTACCTCATTCTCGTAGTCGTAGATTTTGGTGTTGTCATC
>ONQK01000055.1 GCA_900319895.1 uncultured Prevotella sp.
AAAAAAAAGGTCGAAAATGCGGTTAATACGAAAAAGATTTATACCTTTGCGGCGGCTTACAAAGCGTAGGCTAAGGGGTGCCGTCTGTCAGAGCGGTTTGAACCGTCTGCAATGGCTGAGAACATACCCTCGAACCTGATCCAGGTAATGCTGGCGTAGGGATTTAAGGCGACATGAAAAGCCCCCTTTTTGTGTATTTTTAATTCAAAAAATTATGAAAAAACAAGTATGGACGCTCGCGCTGTTGCTTTGCAGCAGCTCTTTGGGCCTACATGCGAAAGCTGTTGCCGAGAACCAAGGCACAGACACTTTGAAGACGGTTGAACTGCAAGACGTCCAAGTGGTCTCCACACGAGCCCATAAAACCACGCCAATCGCCTTTGCTACGATTAGAAAAGAGGAGTTGCAGCGCATCAATTATGGTAAAGACGTGCCGGCGCTGCTCTCGGCGACCCCTTCTGTGACATTCTCCTCCGACGCAGGCATGGGCATTGGGTATACGGGCATTCATGTCCGCGGCAGCGACCCCACGCGCATCAACGTGACCGCCAACGGCATCCCGCTCAACGACGCCGAGTCGTCGCAACTCTATTGGGTGAACCTGGGCGACTTGACCTCCAGCATGCAGTCGGTCCAGATACAACGCGGCGTGGGCACATCGACCAACGGTGCCGGCGCGTTCGGCGCGACGATCAACATGCAGACCGAGCATGTAGGCGGGAAGCCATATGCCAGCTTCGACCTCTCTGGAGGCTCTTATGGCACACACAAGGAAACGTTCCGCTTTTCCACAGGTCTGCTCGGCGGCCACTGGGGCATTCAGGGACGACTGTCGAACATCAGCTCCGACGGCTACATTGACCGTGCCAGCTCGCAGCTGAACTCCTACTTTTTGCAGGCAGGCTATTTTGACCAGAGTACGATGGTGAAATTTGTTACTTTCAACGGCACTGAAAAGACCTATATGGCATGGGACTATGCCAGCAAAGAGGACATGGAGAAGTATGGAAGGAGCTATAATCCGAGTGGCAAATACACTGACAGCCATGGGAACACGGCTTTCTACAAAAATCAGACGGACAATTATCAGCAGCAGCATTACCAGCTGATTTGGAATCAGATGTTAGGTCGTCAATGGAACCTTAACACGGCGCTGCATTATACGCATGGCGACGGCTACTACGAGCAATACAAGACTTCGCAGAAGCTCTACAAATATCTTTTGAGCTCTGAACTTGGCGAAAAAAGCGACTTGATACGTCAGAAAAAGATGAAGAACGACTTTTACGGCATGATTGCCTCGCTGAATTACGACAACAAGGTGCTGGCGGCAAATTTGGGAGGCGGATGGAACAAATACGACGGCGACCACTTTGGCCGAGTGTTGTGGGTGCGCAATTTCAGTGGCAGCATCAATCCAGACGACCTCTATTACGACAACAATGCCAAGAAAACAGACTTCAATCTCTATGGGAAAGTCAATTATGAGGTCATTAAGGGGCTGCATGGCTTTCTCGACCTGCAATATCGCCATTTGACCTACTGCATGTCGGGGATGTCGCAAGAGTTTGATGACAGCAAGCAGCAACGCCCGTTGGAACTTGACAGAAGCTATAATTTCTTCAACCCCAAATTCGGCATCACCTATCAAATGGGTAAGCAGCACACATGGTATGCCTCGTATGCCATTGCCCACAAAGAGCCCACGCGCAACGACTTTGAAGACATGATGGCAGAGGCAGACGGCATCAGCCCGCAGGCGGAGCGGCTGAACGACCTCGAAATCGGCTACCAGTACAATGGGAAAATATGGTCGGCTGGCGCTAATCTCTACTTCATGGACTATGATAACCAATTTGTGCTTACCGGTGCACAGGACTCCAACGGCGAGATGGTGGCGCGCAACATCAAAGACTCTTACCGTCTTGGCGTGGAGCTATGGTCGCAACTCAAGCCGTTCAAGGGATTGGTCTGGGACATCAACGCCACCTGGAGCCGCAACCGCGCCCGAGACATAAGTCTCACCGTGCTGGATGATGACTGGAACATGTCTTACGAGAGTGTGCGTGACGCCCATCTGGCCTATTCGCCCGATTTCATGCTCAACAACATCGTCAGCTATGCCTATAAAGGGTTTACGGCATCGCTGACCTCAAAATATGTCGGCGAACAATACATGACCAATTCCAATTTCCGGGCTTACACGGACATCAACGGGAATCAGGTCAGCGCGATGATTGACAGCTATTTTGTCAGCGACCTCGACCTCTCTTACACGTTCAAGCTGCCAAGTCTGAAAAGCCTCACCGTCGGCGTGAGCGTTTACAACCTTTTCAACGAGAAATATGAGAGCAACGGCAGCTGCTCGATGAATTTCAAACGTGAAAACGGAGAACTGGTGGCTTTCGGGAACTGGGACTTCTGGTCGTGGTCGACCTATTCAGCCCAAGCTCCCACACATGTTCTGGCACATCTCTCATTGAACTTCTAGTCCATTGTCAATAAAAACGGCCCATCATGAATGAATTCATCACAACCCACTGGCTCGACATCACGACCACGGCGCTGGGACTGGCCTACATCATCTTGGAATACCGGGCGAGCCTCTGGCTGTGGGTCGTCGGTTTTCTCATGCAGTCGCTGGGCATCGTGCTCTATTATCAAAAAGGGCTGTATGCCGATTGTGGAATGGAGTTTTACTACTTGGGCGTGACCATTTATGGATTTCTCTACTGGAAATTTGGACACAAGAAGCCTGAGAATGCCGTACAGACAACAGCGGGAGGCAGCGAGCGGCCTATCACACATTTTAAACGAAACCTCATATTGCCTTGGTTGCTCGTCACCCTCTGTGTCTGGGGGCTCATTTACTGGATCCTCGTTACGCAAACCGACTCGAGAGTGCCTGTGGCAGACAGCTTTACCACGGCACTAAGCATCGTTGGCATTTGGGCGCTGGCGCGGAAATACGTTGAGCAATGGCTGATATGGATCGTGGTCGACATAGTCACCAGTGCCTTGTATTTCTACAAGGACATTCCCTTCAAGGCCAGCCTTTACGCGCTTTACGTCGTCATCGCTGTCTTTGGATACAGGAAGTGGCTGAAAATGATGCGACAGCAGCATTAAAAATGAAAAATCGGTGCAGAAGTGCTCGAAAAATACTACCTTTGCACCGATTTTTTTATATTTATACTCAATTCATTATTAATTTTTATTCACATGAACAAAACATTTTGGAACGGGCGCACCGTCCTTCATTTCAAGCGTTTCTCGCGCAAAGGCTATGCCGTTTTTGCCAGCCTTGGGCGTGAAGTGCTCATCGGGACGCTGAGCGTCGCCACGCTTTCCCATGCCAAAGCCGACGGCATCAGCATAAGACTTGTTGCTGACAGCGTGGCAGTGCAGCTGGCAGACGACAAGGAAGTAGTGCTCGACGAGGTGGAAGTCACGAGCGGCATCGCGCCCATGACACTGCTGCAATCGGCAAAAATCGTGGCCGTCATCACTCGCGAGGACATTCGACGAGCGGCGGCAGAAAGTATCAACGACCTCTTGAAACAAGCCATCGGCGTGGATGTCCGTCAGCGCGGTGGCTTTGGTGTACAGACGGACATCAGCATCAACGGCGGCACCTTTGACCAGATGACCATCCTGCTCAACGGCATCAACATCTCCAATCCGCAAACAGGACACAACGCCGCCGACTTCCCAGTAGCCATGGACGATATTGAACGCATCGAGATTCTCGAAGGCGCCGCCGCACGGGTATATGGAAGCAGTGCATTCAACGGCGCCGTCAACATCGTGACCCGAAGCGACGGGTCTTCCAATGTCAGGCTGACGGCGC
>ONQK01000043.1 GCA_900319895.1 uncultured Prevotella sp.
GGCACACCCTCTTGTAAAGGTTATATTCAGCTTTGATTATTCTTCATCAGTAATCTGAACAGTAGCACGACGGTCGAATGAAACAGGTGAGTCAACACCAAGCTCAGTCACACCACCCTTGTAGTCTTGTCTGATGTTGTTCGGATTAACACCCAGTTTGATCAACTCGTTAGTAACCGTCTGAGCACGTTCTTTAGAAAGGCGTGCGTTGATTTCAGGAGTACCTGTTGAGCTGTCGGCGTAACCAATAACGAGGAGTTTTGAGTTGTTTGCAACAGCATATTTAGCCAAACCTTTAACGTTAACGAGGTCTTTCAAGTTAGCCACGTTGATCTTACCCAGGTCGAAGAATACTGAAATCGGGTGAGTTACGAAGTCGCGGATAGACTCTGTCATCACAGTAACTTCAGGCTTCTTGTTTTGTGCATCACGCAACATCTTCTGCAAACGTGCGTTTTCGTTGTTCAAGTCATCAAGTTGTGACTTGAGGTTATTGATTGCATCGTTGTAGTTGGCCTTGATAGCGTCAACATCAGGAACTTTGTTCCATGTAGACTTGCCAAGATTGAATGTCAAACCAAGTTCTGCATAAACATTGTTGGTGTGGGATTCCCATCCACGGTCGCCATAGTAATCGTAACCACCGTCGATGTCGTTCTCAAGACGGTTCCAGCCAGCTTCTACGTGAATCGCCAAATGTTTAGCTACGCGGAACTGCAATTGCAAACCTGCGCTCAGGTCCATAGCATACAGGTTGTGTGTCATTGTACGACCAATACCTGCACCTGCGAACGGAATAACATTGAACACGCGTTTTTCGTTATAGCCACAGAGCATGTTGCTCAAGTTGAACATAGCTTGACCATTCAGAATCCAATATTTGAATCCTTTTGAGTAAGGCTGAGTTGTTTTCTGTCCATAAGAGGCACGCACGATTCTACCCCAAAGACCTTGACCTTTCACACGAAGACCCATACCTGGTGTAAACCACTTACCTAAACTAAGTGCCACACCTGGATTTGAACGGAAGTCTTCAAATGGACTAGCAGGCAGTCCGTTACCATGCTCAGCATCACCACCTGCATACCACACATTCCAGTTCGCACCGGCCTGAATGAACCAGTTACTCCAGAATGAGTTAGTTGCTACACTGTGTTTCAGCGTAGGTTCCTCCTGTGCCATCGTAGCAACAGAAGCACTGGCAAAAGCCAAAATCATCAATACTTTTCTCATAATTTAAAAAATAACTAATTAATTAATAATGGTTTATTCTATCTTTCTCAACTTTTTGATATTAATTTTTTTCTTTATTGTTTAAAATAATTGTCACAACTGAATTTTACAATCTTCCGATATTCGATGCAAATTTACGAATAAAATTTAAATCTTGTTTTTTTTTTCCGCAAAAAATACTGATTTCGACAAAAAAAAGTTATTGGGGCCATTTTTTTACATTTAAAATGGCAAACAGAGCATATTTTTAATTTTTTTTTACATTAATTCATGGGTCAAATAATGCTCTTTTAGCATCTTTTACAGTTTCTCCATGGTGTTTTTTTTATTTTTGACAGTTTCAGTTGAGTAATTGTTCTATTTTGGTCTGTGGCAAGATTGTTAATATATGTTTTCCGTCCGGTGTGTAATTTACGTTGTCACAAAGGAATAATCCATTGACAATTGCTTCCATCTCCTCATTGGACAATACTTGTCCATAAGGGATTGCGGCATTCTTTGCCAAGGTGAATGCCAGGTTTTGATTGATTTCCTCCTTCATGGATAACTTTTCCTCCACGGCAGTGGTAACCATTTCGGTTACCAGCCTCGTCATATCAAGCCCGTCCAAGCCTGTCGGGAAAGCGTTGATGGCATAGCTCCCGCCGCCCAGGTCAGTGAGTTCAAACCCCATTTCATTCATTTCCGTCAAAATGGTGCTGAACACTACATTTTCTGACAAGGACAATTGGACGATTTCTGGGAACAAAGCTCGCTGTGAGGCAAAGATATGTTCTTCGACCTGCTGCAAATATTGCTCATACAATATGCGTATATGTGCACGATGTTGGTCGATAATCATCAGTCCGGATTTCACGGAAGTGAGGATGTACATGCCTTTGTATTGATAGTGCATCGGTGTTTTTTCTTCCGTTTCCATCAACGAAGGGGTTTGCTGTTCGTCAAAGAAACCGTTTTCCTGCGGTTGTTCTTTCTCTATGACGCGGTACAATTCCTGCCAATCAGTGTTTTGGGCGGTTTTGTTTTTGGTCGTTTCCTTTTTAAAAGGATTGTACTCTGGCTTAAAATTATCTTTAGGGGGTTGGATGTTGTTCTGATTCGGGTTGAAGACAGGGATGTCCGGCTTTCCTTCCGTGTCAAAGTCTATCGTCGGCACATTGCTGTAATTTCCCACAGCCTCTTTAATTGTCGCTGAGAGGATTTGCCAGATGGCCTGTTCGTTGTCAAACTTGATTTCTGTTTTTGTAGGGTGGATATTCACGTCTATACATTCGGGGGGAACCTCAAAATAGATGAAATACGGCACTTGGTCGCCTTCTTGTATAAGTCGTTCAAGTGCTGTTTGCACTGCTTTATTGAAATAAGGATGGCGCATGTATCGCCCATTGACGAAGAAGTATTGATTTACGCCTTTTTTTCGGGCGGCTTCCGGCTTCCCTACAAATCCTGAAAGTTTGCACAAAGAAGTTTCCGAGTTCAATGAAAGGAGTTCTTGGCTTAGCCGTTTGCCAAAAATGTCCACTATTCGTTGTTTCAAGCTGGCTGCAGGCAGGTGTGAGACTTCCGTCCCATTGCTGTACAGACTAAAAGCGATGTCGGGATATACCAATGCAATACGCTCATATGCCACGACAATATGGTTCATCTCCGTGCTGTTCGACTTCAGGAATTTCCTACGTGCGGGCACATTGAAAAAGAGGTTTTCGACAAGAAAATTACTGCCTTCCGGACACGAGCATGGCTCTTGCGAGAGCACGCGCCCGCCCGAGATGGTCAGATGTGTGCCCAGCTGCTCGTCCCGAAGCCTTGTCTTAAGCTCAACTTGAGCCACAGCGGCGATAGATGCCAAGGCCTCGCCCCGGAAGCCCATGGTATGCAAGTCAAACAAGTCTGCTGCTTCTTTGATTTTTGATGTTGCATGACGTTCGAAAGCCAATCTTGCGTCTGTGGTCGACATTCCCTTTCCGTTGTCGATGACTTGAATGGAGGTTCTGCCGGCATCCACGACCTGCACTTGAATTTGTGTGGCTCCTGCATCGACGGCGTTTTCCACCAATTCCTTGATGACGGATGCCGGCCGCTGTATTACTTCTCCTGCCGCAATTTGGTTGGCGACGGAATCTGGAAGTAGTTGAATGATGTCGCTCATTTTTTTCTGTTCATTATTCTTTCAAGTGATTATCTCTTACCTGCTCATCCATACCGATGTCCGATGTTGCCTGTTGCTGATTTTTATGTCCTTGGCTCCCGGGCTTGTTCTCTTTTGGGGAACGCCAGACAAAGACATCGTCTTTATCGCGCGGGCGCACGCCATCGTACCATGCAAACCCGTCAAGGAGCTCTTTCCCCGGCGGCAATTGTGTGACTGGATACATGATGCTTTCAAATTTTGTCGTCCATATTTTCTGCAACCTTCTGCCCGCGGTGAAAAACATCCGCATCGTGTCCGTTTCCAGGCAATTCATCCCTATCAGGGTTGAATCCTTGTCATCCATCTCAAAATAGACGGTTTGTACATTTCCGCACGCCTCATTCCTTCTCATTTTCCCGTCCACGAAATGCGACGTCATCTCCTTGGCTGCAATTTGATTGAATTTGGCATGGTCTGCCTTCAATTGTTCTGCCGTAAATGCCTTGCCCATGATTTTTGCCATTCTCACCGTAGAGTCTGCCATATATACTTTTATCAAATCACCCGTCATCTGGCGGTTCTCATTCCAAACGATTGGTTCGTGGTACATTGTCAGGCAAGAGTCGAGCGTGTGGAAGACCAAAGAGTCGCAAACGGCCTGTAAATCCTGCCTGTACACGCGTACTTTTTTATAAGCGTGCATTTCCCGGTAAACCGAGTCTGTCTTGATGTGATAAGTCAACATTTTCAAAGAGTCAGCGTGCATGTACAAAGTGTCCGGGCCTTGGGAATACTCTTTGACCAAGGCATTTTTAGTGGCGACGGCATAGCCGGTTTTCTCGTCATAGTAACAATAGTCGGCAATCAGCTCGTTTTTGTTCTTCTTATCCTTCAAGACCACCTTCCCGTAGCCCGTCCCTACACCTTTTGCTTCATCGTAAAATAGGCTGTCGCCCGTAATTTCCCGATGTTCATTGATTATCGTAGAGCGTCCGAAGAGTTGGGTCTCGCCTTTTTGCGTGTTATAGAATCCCTCGTTGGTCGTGATGAGGTTCCCGTCGGTCAGAATTTTCGACGGCCCCACGACATGTGCCACGCGCCGCCGCGTGTCATAGAATAAGGTGTCGGTATGGATGTTGTTTTGCTCACTTTTCAGTTTCACGTCATAGTAAAACACAGCGTCGCGCGTCACAGTGCTGTATTGCCCCCAGTCTGCTGTTAACACAGAGTTTTTGTCCACCATTTTTCCGCCTTCAAAGAAATACACAAGCCCATAGCCTCGGTCATAGTCAAGACTGTCGGTATACAGCGTCGTTGCCCTGTGTTTGAGGATTACATTCCGTCGCGCCATCGCCACCTGGCTGTTCCCATCATAGAAAGCGTAGCTGCTTTTCAGCGAGAGTGTGTCGCCTTGAAACATTCTTACATGTCCGAATGCCTCAAAAGAGTTGGATTGCTCATAAAAATATGCGCTGTCGCACAGCAGACTCGCTCCTTTGTGTCTGAACGAGACGTTTCCCTTGACGATTTGGGCGTCGGGGCGGTTGCCGTATTGGTCGTAGTAAAGCTCGTCGGCATGCACGAGATACACCCGGTTGTCGGCCTTGGACGCCGCTGACGGGTGGCGCTGCTGCGCCTGCATCATCAGGCTATTCCACGATAGCAAAAACAGGCATAAGGCCACTGCTTGACTGGTCTTATGCCTACTTGCAATATGCTTCAAGTTAAATTTCAATCGTTTCAGGAGCTATTTTATCCAGCCTTCGTACTCAAAGTTACAGTTCTTGTAACTGTCGCTAATCCTCACATAGGTGGTCTTCAGCTTTTCCTTCACCCATTCGTGCAAAAAGTCGTTGCGCCGCTTGTTCATCACCACGTCCTTCAAGATATTGAAGTCATCGGTTATGGTCGCACGGTGCCCCTCGATCCTGTTCTTCAACTTCACGACGGCGCACACGGTCTTTCCTTGGGAATTGATCATCTGGAAGGGCTTGGAGATTTCACCTACTTGCATACTTCCAACCATTTGGGCGATCTCCTGTGGCAGGTCTTGCATCCGGAACTTGGAAGTGCGTCCCATTTCCGTGAGATTAGACATCAAACCGCGACTGTTGCGCGTGTCCTTATCGTCGGAGAGATAGGTCGCAGCCTCTTCAAAGGTAAATTTCTCGGTGCGCACGTCATTGACAATCGAGTCAAGACGAGTCATTGTCTTTTCTATTTCTTCACCAGAGACTTTCGGCTTTCTCAATATGTGGCGGACTTTGACCTTGTCGCCTCTGCGGTCGACCAGTTGAATGATGTGATAGCCAAATTCAGACTCCACAATCTTGGAGATTTTATTCGGGTCGGTAAGGTTGAATGCTACTGCGGCAAACGCCGGGTCCAGCAGGCCTCTTCCTGTATAATCGAGTTCGCCGCCCAGCCGCGCCGTCCCCGGGTCTTCCGAATAAAGTCGCGCCAAGGTCGAAAACGAGATGCTGCCGCTGTTGATGCGGTCTGTATAATCCCTCAGTTCGTCTTTCACCCGGTTTATTTCCTCAATTGGGATTTTCGGTGTATTGGTGATGATGGCCACTTCCACCTCCGTCGGTACAAAAGGGATGCTGTCCTCTGGCAAGTCCTTGAAGAAGCGGCGTACTTCGGCGGGCGAGACATTGATGTCTGCCACCAGCCTTTCGCGCATTCTCTGCACTAACTTGCGGTTCTTGAAGTCATCAAACATCGATTTGCGCATCTCAGTAATGCTTTGCCCACGGTATTCCTCCAATTTCTCCTTGCTTCCTGTCAACTGAATCCAATGGTTGATTTGTGCCTCCACGTCTTGGTATACATCGGCGTCGGAGATGTCAACACTGTCGATTGCCGATTGGTTGAGAAAAAGTTTTTGAACTGCAATTTGCTCCGGAATGGCACAGTCCGGGTCGCCGCCCCAGTTATGGCCCTCCATCGCCGCCTGCATCCGCATCATTTCGATGTCCGACTTCAAAATCGCCTCGTCGCCAACGACCCAGACCACTTCGTCTATCACACTGTGTTCCTGGACGTCCTTCCGCTGTCTTTCTGTCGTATCGGCCGACTGCTCAGTCCCCTTTTTGCATGTTTGATAGGTCTTCGTGCCTGCGCCTGCCAGCATAAATGAGGAGATAAAACCTGCTAATATCAAAAAACTCGTTCTCATCTGACATTGATTTTCTTTTAAAAAAGTTAATGGTTATTGACTGTGTCCAGCACTTTTTGGTCTACTTCAACCTTGTATTTCTTGCGCAGTTCAGCGACCCATTGTTGCTCCAAGAACTCTTGGTAGTCGGCCACCACGAGCGTGCGGACGTCTTCATGGCTTTCCGGCCCCTTTTTCAGCACTTTTCCATAGACACCGGTATAAGGATAGCCCTCCAACGGCTGGTCTTCGACTTGTTGCTTGAAGATTTCGCGGTCCACAAGCGCGTTGCGGCCTTTATCAAAAACGCCTTTTTCCACTCTAATGCGGATAATCGAGTCGTTGTTGAAAGTTGATGCCAATTTCTCGCCCCATTTCTCGAATGGAAGGCCTTTGACGCATTTTTTCACGGCCTCGACGTCGGACTGCTGCTGTGTACGGTAGGCAATTCCCTTGAAACGCGGCTCGGCCCAGGCATATTTTTTCTTGTTTTTCTTGAAAAATGCCTTAAGTCCTTCTGTATCTTTGGCCGCCCGGTTCCAGACTTTCTCGTTGCTGATTTCATAGAGCAACAGGCCGTCGTGGTATTCTTGGATCAGGAATTTCATCTCATGGTCTGCTCTTTCCAGCGAATCAAGGGCTTGCAGGATCAAGTCTTCACGATTCAAGGAAGGATTTTCATTTACGCGCTGCGTCAAAAGCTGTTCTGCAATGTGCTCGCGCAAGTTGCGCGCCTCGATGAACTTCAAGATGTCTTCTCTATGGTATTCAAACGGCTCAAATTGCTTTTTATCTTTCAACAGGATGATGTGATAGCCGAAAGGCGAGAGGAAAGGCTTGCTCAATTCGCCTTTTTTCAATGCAAACATCTGGTCCTCAAACTCTTTCACCATAACCCCCTGACGTGTAAATCCTATCTCGCCACCGCGCGACGCAGAGCCTGGGTCTTGCGACACCCGGGTCGCCAGTTCTGCGAAGTCGGCACCCTTCTTCAGGGCGTTGTAAATGGAGTCTATGCGCACCTTGGCTGCCGCTTGTTCTTCCTTGGTCGCGTTTTGGTTCAGCATAATCAGGATGTGGGCGGGGTTCACCAGCCCGCGGTCGCCGATTTGCTCTTTGGTCATTTCGTAGATGTTGCGGGCTTCCTTCAAAAGGTCGGCATCGGTCACCAACGCAGGCAATATCTGCTGGTCCCTGTAACCGGCAAATTCGTTCTTGAACGACATGGTGGTGTCTATTCCGGCATCCATGGCCGCCATGACCTTCAACTTGTAGTTGATAAAAAGGTCGACATACTCTTTCACGTTTTTGCGGTCGAGAACGCCGTCCATATTGTTTTTGTTGAAAGAATATTCAAACTCTGAACGACTGACTGGCTTTCCGTTAATTCGCATGATTACCGGGTCGTTCTGCGCATATGCCATTGTTCCACATAAGAACAACGACAAAAGTGTCATTCTGATTTTCATCATTTTTCCTTTTAAAATTAGTTATTCTGGTCGTGAGTAATTTGGTGCTTCGCTAGTGATGGCAATGTCGTGGGGGTGGCTTTCCATCACACCCGCATTGGTAATTCGTGTGAATTTAGCATGGTTCAGGTCGTCAATCGTTGCCGCGCCGCAATAGCCCATGCCACTGCGCAGGCCGCCCACCAATTGATAGATCACTTCTTGGACTGTCCCTTTATAGGGCACTCGGCCGGCGATTCCCTCCGGCACTAGTTTCTTTGCCTCCATGGTATTGCCCTGGAAATAGCGGTCCTTTGATCCGTGCTTCTGGTCCATTGCCTCCAAAGAGCCCATGCCGCGGTAGCTCTTGAATTTCCTCCCGTTAAAAATAATCGTCTCGCCAGGGCTTTCTTCCGTTCCTGCTACCAATGAGCCTATCATGACACAGCTGCCACCGGCCGCCAGTGCCTTGACAATGTCGCCGGAATAGCGCAAGCCACCATCTGCGATCAAAGGGATGCCGGTTTCTTTCAACGCACTATAGACATCATAAACTGCCGTCAACTGTGGCACGCCGACGCCGGCGACGACGCGCGTGGTGCAAATGCTGCCGGGGCCTATGCCCACTTTCACGGCATCTGCTCCATTCTCTGCCAACATTTTTGCCGCACTTCCCGTTGCCACATTACCGACCACCAGGTCTATCTGCCCAAATGAATGTTTGGCTTCACGCAGCTTCTCTATAACACCTTTGGAGTGTCCGTGTGCCGTATCAATGACAATGGCATCAACCCCGGCGTCCACCAGCGCCTGCATGCGCTCAAGGGTGTCCATGGTAACGCCGACACCGGCGGCCACGCGCAGACGTCCTTTGTCGTCCTTGCATGCCATCGGCTTGTCTTTGGCTTTGGTGATGTCCTTATAAGTTATCAATCCCACCAGGTGATTGTCTGAGTCAACCACAGGCAGTTTCTCAATTTTATTCTCTTGCAAAATTTGTGCAGCGTCGCCCAAATCCGTCTTGGCATTGGTTGTCACCAGGTTCTCCTTGGTCATTACCTCGTCAATCTGCTTGTCCAGCCGACGTTCAAAGCGCAAGTCCCTGTTGGTGACAATGCCTACGAGATGATTGTCTTCGTCAACCACGGGGATTCCGCCGATATGGTAGTCGCGCATCATCTCCAATGCATATCTCACCGTTGAACCTTTGCGGATGGTAACCGGATCGTAAATCATGCCATTTTCCGCGCGTTTTACGATGGCCACTTGCCGCGCCTGCTCTTCTATTGACATGTTTTTGTGGATCACGCCGATTCCGCCCTCGCGCGCTATTGCGATTGCCATTGCCGACTCCGTGACAGTGTCCATCGCCGCCGTGACAAAGGGGATGTTCAGTGATATGTTCCGGGAGAAGCGGGTTGATAACGATACCGTATGCGGCAAAACTTCCGAATAGGCAGGGATTAACAGGACGTCGTCAAACGTCAGGCCGTCCATAACAATTTTATCTGCAACAAATGATGACATAGTACATTCTTAAAAAATTATTGCGTGCAAATTTAGCAAATTTTATTCAGACCACACCATTATAATTGGCTTTTTTGCTGTTAAATTAATGCTATTTAACAACGGAATACTAGGAAACCTCAAAAAACAAAGCTTGAAAAATTGCGGTGAAATGGGCTTTTTTGAGTTAAAAATGGACAATTTTTGAAGCGAAAAAATAATTTTTGAGGCGAAAATGACAAAAAGGGGGACTTCATTCTTCGAAATCCCCCTCTTCAATGCTCAAAATACATGGATTCGTCCACATTAAGACCCTGGTTTTTTAATGATCACATCGTCGATGCAAAGGTAGGCAGGCGTGTTGAGCCCGTAGTCGCCTTTTCGCGAGCCGTCGAAAGAGAAGGAAAGGCTGGTGACTGTTCCCAAAGAGGTCAGGTCGGCCCGTTGCCAAGTTCTCACGGAAAAATGCTTGCTCTCGTCTTCGTCACGATAATCGGCCAGCACGAGCACGACTGACGCGGTGCTGCCGTCCTCACGGGTTCCCGTGATGGTGCAGGTCAAGTAATCGCCTTTCTCAAAAGGTCCTCCAGAATACTCGTCGCCCTTGAGAATTGAGTTGAGCGTGTATGCGGAATTAGTATAATACAAGGACTGCACCTCGGCTCCAGTACCTGCATTGATGTCAATGGTTTCCCCGAATGTGTTGACAACGCAGAACTTCTCTCCTGAGTGGGGATAGCCTGTAACACTGTTGAATTGGTCTGGCGTCAGTTTTTTGAACTCCGTCGAGCGACGGGCGGAGATGGCATAGCCGGACCAGTAGGTGCCAAAGCTCGAAGTTGTGTAAGTCGTGTTCAATGTCAACATGCCTTCCGTATAGGTGTTCGGGTAGCTCGTGTTTCCGTACGCATCGTCGCTGCCGTCATAATTTTCCGATCCAATCCAATAGCCTTCTTCATTGAGTGCTTGTCGTTCAAAGGAAATGAGTTGCAAGCGCGCCTCATCATCCCAATCGTCGCTGTCACAGGAGGTGAAAACTGCTGGGACAAGCATTAGTGAAGTCGCCAGCATCCAATTAAAAATCTTTTTCATACGTCTGATTTGTCTATGTTTTTGTTAAAAATTGAAAATCGTTTTAATTTGCCACGTCGGAGATGAATTTGATGCGGACCAGCCGTATTTCCTCCTCCGTATAATCATCGCCAAGCTCGTCCAGGGCCTCTTCCAGGTCATCGGTTTCACTCTCTCTGAAATAGTCATAGATGTCATCGACGACCTCCTCGTCCAACAGGTTTTCCAAATAATAGTCGATATTCAGCTTCAATCCGCTGTACACGATTGACTCGATGTCTGCCAACAAGTCGTCGAATGCCATGCCCTGTGCCTTGGCTATCTCGTCCAGCGCTATTTTCTTGTCAATCAGCTCAATAATCTTCAGCTTCGGCTTGGCTTTATTGGCCGTCGTTCTCACACGAAGTTCCTCCGGGCGTTCTATCTCATTCTCCTCGCAGTGGCGCTTGATGAGTTCGCAAAACTCCTTGCCATAACGGTTGGCTTTCCCGACACCTACGCCTTGAATGTTCTGCAGCTCCTCAAGTGTTATCGGGTACATCGTCGCCATTTGCTCTAATGAAACGTCCAAAAAGATGACGTAAGGGGGCAGGTCGTGTCGCGTGGCAACTTTTTTGCGCAAGTCCTTCAACATCGAATAAAGCACCGGGTCAAGCACGGCACCGGCTCCCTCGGCCGACAATTCTTCGCCCAAGTCGCCATATTCGTGGTCTTCCACTATCATGAACGACTCCGGCGACTTCATGAACCGCTTGCCGGCAGCGGTCAGTTTGAGCAAGCCGTAATTTTCGACGTCTTTCTTCAAGTGTCCCAACAACAAGGCTTGCCTGATGACGGGATTCCAGAGCTTCTCGTTCTCATCCGCGCCACTGCCAAAGACTTCCAGCTCGTCGTGTTTGTAGAGCATGATGTCCTCGGTCTTGCGACCCGTCACCAGGTCAATGATGTGGTCGGCCCTGAAATTCTCTTTGACGGCTGCGACTGCTTGCAGCACGATGAGCAAAGCATCTTTCGCCTCAACTCTCGTGGTCGGGTGCTTGCAATTGTCGCAATTGCCGCAATTTTCTTGCGTGTATTCCTCGCCAAAGTAGTGGAGCAGCATCTTGCGACGACAAATCGAAGACTCCGCGTAAGCCGCTGTCTCTTGCAACAATTGGCGGCCGATGTCTTGCTCGGCAACAGGCTTGCCTTCCATGAATTTCTCCAATTTCTCCAAGTCCTTGCTTGAATAGAAGGTGATGCAAAGCCCCTCTCCGCCGTCGCGGCCGGCACGCCCTGTCTCCTGGTAATAGCCCTCCAGGCTCTTGGGCATGTCATAATGTACCACAAACCTGACGTCGGGCTTGTCGATGCCCATGCCAAAGGCGATGGTGGCCACGATGACGTCTATGCGTTCCATCAAAAAGTCGTCCTGGGTCTGTGAGCGCGTCGCCGAGTCGAGACCGGCATGATAAGGTGCCACTTTTATGTCATTGACTTGAAGGAAGCCAGCCAATTCTTCTACTTTTTTGCGCGACAAGCAGTAGACAATGCCGCTTTTGCCGCTGTTCTGCTTGATGAACTTGACGATTTGCTTGTCTACGTCCTTGGTTTTCTGCCGTATTTCGTAATAAAGGTTGGAGCGGTTGAAAGAACTCCTGAACTCTTTGGCGTCAATGATGTTCAGGTTTTTCTTGATGTCCGTGCGCACTTTGTCGGTCGCCGTTGCCGTGAGCGCGATGACAGGCGCCTTGCCTATCTCGTTCATAATCGGTCGGATACGACGGTACTCTGGACGGAAATCGTGCCCCCACTCGCTGATGCAATGCGCCTCGTCAATGGCATAGAACGAAATCTTGATGTTGCGGAGGAACTCGACGTTCTCTTCTTTGGTCAAGGATTCCGGTGCGACATACAAAAGCTTGGTCTTTCCTTCTAAAATATCAGATTTTACCTGATCTATGGCAGCCTTGTTCAACGAGGAGTTCAAATAGTGCGCCACATTGTTCTCCTCGCTCATGCCATTGATGACATCCACCTGGTTCTTCATCAAGGCTATCAACGGCGAGATGACGATGGCGGTGCCTTCCATCAACAATGACGGCAGCTGGTAGCACAGCGACTTGCCGCCGCCCGTAGGCATGAGCACAAACGTGTCGTTTCCAGCAAGCACGTTCTCGATTATAGCCTCCTGGTCGCCTTTGAATTTGTCAAAGCCAAAATATTGTTTTAAATATTGTATCAAATTGAAATCTTTAGCCATTGTAAGCAAATCTTTCTGTTACTTAATTTTTATTATCGTTCAGGCACTTTCCCACCAAAATGTTGATGCCGTTTTTCATTCCACTGCCACTCTTCAACCCCTTGCCTTAACCTCGGCCGAGCGTCCTTAAGAGGCCAGTTGCGCCTTCTCCATCTCCGTCTTCACATAATCAAGCGTAATCCTCAATGTCTTGGCACGCTTCGAGGGGGCATCAAACATGGCTTCCATCATTACGTTTTCGACAATAGAGCGCAGCCCGCGCGCGCCAAGCTTGTATTCCACGGCTGTGTCGACGATGAAATCCAGCGCCTCGTCGTCAAAAGTCAGCTTTATGCCGTCCATCTCAAAGAGTTTCTCGTATTGTTTGACGATGGAGTTCTTGGGCTCGCGCAAGATTCGGCTCAAGGCATCTCTGTCCAACGGATTGAGATAAGTCAATACCGGCAGCCGGCCGATGATTTCCGGAATCAGGCCGAATGACTTCAAGTCCTGGGGACGGATGTATTTCATCAAGTTGCTTTTGTCGATTTTCCGCACATTTTGCACGGAGTCGAAGCCCACGACGTGGGTGTTCAGGCGCTGGGCTATTTTTTGCTCAATACCGTCAAAGGCACCGCCACAGATGAACAGGATGTTGCGCGTGTTGACATGGATATAGTCTTGGTCCGGATGTTTCCGCCCACCCTTTGGCGGCACGTTGACCATCGTGCCCTCCAACAGCTTGAGCAAGCCTTGTTGGACGCCTTCGCCGCTGACGTCGCGCGTAATGCTGGGATTGTCGCCCTTGCGTGCGATTTTATCGATCTCGTCAATAAAGACAATGCCGCGCTGGGCCGCCGAGACATTGTAGTCGGCCACTTGTAGCAAACGGCTCAGGATGCTCTCCACATCCTCGCCCACATAACCCGCTTCCGTAAAGACGGTGGCATCCACGATGGTAAAAGGGACTTCCAGCAATTTGGCAATGGTCCGCGCGAGCAAAGTTTTTCCCGTTCCCGTACTGCCCACCATGATGATGTTGCTCTTTTCTATCTCAACGTCATCGGAGGGTTGCTGCAAGCGCTTGTAATGGTTGTACACCGCCACGGACAAATAGCGCTTTGCATCGTCCTGGCCAATTACATATTGGTCTAGATACGCTTTTATTTCACGGGGCTTGGGTACCTTTCCCACCACAAACGGCGCCTCGTCACCCTCAAAGCCCTCTTCCTCCTCCTCTGCAGCCAAAACGCCTGAAGAGATAGCGATGTGATATGCCTGGCGCACGCATTCTTCACAGATGAACCCATGAAGCCCTGTTATCATCAGCCGCGCCTCGGTCTCTTTCCGTCCACAAAAACTGCAAACTTTCTTTTCCATCCCTTTCTTATTTCTTTTTCGTCAAAACGTTGTCTATCATACCATACGCTTTGGCCTCCTCCGCTGTCATCCAGTAATTGCGGTCGCTGTCTTTCCACACCTTCTCGTACGGCGTGTGAGAGTGCTCGGAGATGATGGTATAGAGCTCTTTTTTGAACTTTTGGATTTCCAATGCCTCGATCTCGATGTCTGAGGCCTGTCCTTGCACGCCGCCCAGAGGCTGATGAATCATCACGCGGCTGTGAGGAAGTGCCTGCCGCTTGCCTTCGGTTCCTGCCACCAGCAGGACGGCCGCCATCGACGCCGCCATGCCCGTGCAAATGGTTGCCACGTCGTTGGAGATGAACTGCATCGTGTCGTAAATGGCAAGTCCGGCGGTCACACTGCCGCCCGGCGAGTTCAAGTAAATCGAGATGTCTCTTTCAGAGTCCACTGACTGCAGGAACAACAGTTGCGCTTGAATGACGTTGGCGGCATAATCGTCAATCTCTGTTCCAAGGAAAATGATGTTATCACGCATCAGACGGGAAAAGACGTCCATCTGCGTCACGTTCAGCTGCCGCTCCTCCAGAATATAGGGGTTCATATAGCTGTCCTGTGACTTCATATAGTCGTCAAACACCATGCTGTTGATGCCCATGTGCTGCGTTGCGTACTTTCTAAATTCTTTCATAAATTTTTATTCTTTCAAATCATATTACATAAAGAAGAGGAGCCTTCCTCCTCCACATTTCAATGCAAAGATACAAAAAAATCCGCAAGAAAAGAAAAAAAAGGGAAAAAACGACAAGTCTAGTCGGGCACATTGCATTCAACTTAGCCCAAAACGCGTTGTCCAAGGCGGTTTCACCCGACAGGGGAAAGGGCGGATACACATTTTATTCCCGTTTTCTGTCTCTTTTCCATTTTAAATGTATAACTTTGCAGCGAAAAAGGATGGAATCGACATCGCGACGTTCCCGTTCACACCCAAGACACAGGCCCATGAATTTATGAAAGAGTTTTTAGCTATTTTAAGGCGCTTCATACCACCCTACAAAAAATACCTGGCGTGGTCCGTCTTCTTCAACATCCTTTCGGCTTTGTTGAACATCTTCTCATTTGCCACACTCATTCCCATGCTCAACATCTTGTTCAAGACGGGCGAGGCAGAGCAGGCGACAGCGCTCTTGGCATGGGACTGGAGGCATGTCCACGAGGTGTTGCTGAACAACATGAACTATGGTGTCAACCGGCTCATCGAGCAATCCGGGGCCACCACCACCCTATTGATCATCGGCAGCGTGCTGGCCGTGCTCACATTCATCAAGACAGGGGCCTATTTCCTCTCGTCGGCGACCATCATCCCCATCCGGACAGGCGTAGTACGCGACATACGCAACCAGATATATCAAAAAATAACCTCGCTGCCAATGGTGTTCTTCACCGAGAAACGCAAGGGCGACCTCCTGGCACGCATCACGGGCGACGTGGGCGAGGTGGAGAGCTCCATCATGTCGTCGCTCGACATGCTGTTCAAGAACCCGATCCTCGTCCTTGCCTATTTCACCACCCTGCTTTTCATCTCATGGCAACTCACGCTCTTCACCATCATCGTCGTGCCGGTCATGGGATGGTTCATGGGCTTTGTCGGACGAAAGCTGAAACAGCAATCGCAGAAGGCACAGGCATTGTGGAGCGACACCATCAGCATCGTAGAAGAGACACTGGGCGGGCTACGCATCGTCAAGGCATTTTGTGCAGAAGAAAAGATGGTCCGCCGCTTCGACAAGGTCAACTCCTCTTACAGGGACGAAGTCATGCGGGTCAACACGCGCCAACAATTGGCACATCCCATGTCCGAATTCCTAGGCACCGTGCTCATCGTCATCGTCCTATGGTTCGGCGGCGTACTCGTATTGAGCCACCAGACGCTCGACGGCCCCATTTTCATCTACTACCTGGTCATCCTCTACTCCATTATAAACCCGCTGAAAGAAATTTCCAAAGCCTCATACAACATCCCCAAGGGACTGGCCTCCATGGAACGGATCGACAACATCTTGAAAGCCCAGGTCAACATCTGCGACCCCACGGCGCCCCGGCAACTCGAAAACGGCTTCCAACACACCATCGAATTCCGCAATGTGTCGTTCAGATATAACGAGAAATGGGTGTTGCGCAACATCAACCTAAAGATTGAAAAAGGGAAGACCGTAGCACTGGTGGGGCAAAGCGGAGGCGGGAAGTCCACGCTGGTCGACCTGATACCACGCTTCTACGACGTGCAGGAAGGTGAAATCCTCATTGACGGCATCAACATCCGCGACCTGCGCATCCGCGACCTGCGCTCGCTAATCGGCAACGTCAACCAGGAAAGCATTCTCTTCAACGACTCTTTCAAGGCCAACATCACCTTCGGCGTTGAAAAAGCGACACAGGAAGAAGTGGAAAAGGCGGCCAAAATCGCCAATGCACACGAATTCATCAAAAATTCAGAGCACGGCTACGACACCAACGTCGGCGACCGCGGCGGACGGCTCTCCGGCGGTCAGCGCCAACGGGTGAGCATTGCACGCGCCGTACTCAAGAACCCGCCAATCCTCATCCTTGACGAAGCGACAAGCGCATTGGACACAGAAAGCGAGCGGCTGGTTCAGGACGCACTGGAACGGCTGATGAAAACACGTACGACAATCGCCATCGCACATCGACTTTCGACAATCCGGAATGCCGACGAAATCTGCGTCCTGCACAAAGGAAGCATTGTAGAGCGCGGCACCCACGAGCAACTCCTCAGCGAAAACGGCCATTACAGAAAACTGCATGACATGCAAATGATTTAATTATCCATTACTATGCCACAAACAAGCAACAACCAGCAAGCCATGGTCAGCATCATTGTTCCTGTCTACAACGTAGAGAGGTACCTCAGGGCATGTCTCCAATCCATAGTGGGACAGACCTATAAAAACCTGGAAATCATCATACTCAATGACGGCTCGACCGACAGCTCCGGGAAGATTTGCGACGAATTCTCAACCGACCCCAGGGTAAAGGTTGTCCACAAGGGGAACGCAGGGCTGAGCGCCACCAGGAACCTCGGCTTTGCGATGTCAAAAGGACCATACGTCATATTCATCGACAGCGACGACTGGATGGAGGCCAACATGGTTGAAGTGATGGTCAATACCATGGAAGAAACCGATGCCGACATCGTCATCTCACGTTATGTTGAAGAATACACCAACAAAAAAAGAGAACGGGCAGACCGCCTTGCATCCGGCGCTTACGAGGGGAAGGAACCCGTCCGGCTATGCCTGGAGGACCGGATCAACAGTTGTGTATGGAACAAACTTTGCCGGCGCGAAGTCATCGTCAAAGAATTTCCAATCAATCGAAAATACGAAGACCATGCCACAGTCTACGCCTGGTTCGCCGCCGCACGCCGCGCCGTCTTCATCAACGACGTACTTTACCACTACCGGCAGCGAGCCAGCGGGATCATCTACAGCAAAGACAAGCCCCAACTTGCCTACGACTGCTTTCTTGCAGAGCTAGAGCGCTATAACTTTGCCATGAACAACGGATTTGAAGAAATCGGTACCAGGGAATTGCTCAAACGAGGCAAAAAAATACTCAAACGCATCGTCAAAAGCGCTTCGCCGTTCACCGAAAAAGTGCATTACAGCACGCGCATCAAAGAAGAGATGGAACCTGCGAGAACAGCCATCAAGACAACAATGGACCTCAAGAACCGCGTGAGGATGAGAGTACTATGGCACTCACCCAAGCTCTTTGTAGCCCTTCAAGGCATCGCATACGCAATATTGCCCAAAAGGAAGAAAAAATACGGATTGTATGAATAAAAAACAACGGGACACGACCATGAAACCACTCATCAGCATCATCACTGCCGTCTACAACACAGACCGCTTCTTGTCAAAATGCCTTGAATCCGCCCTAGCACAAACACTCAAAGACTTCGAGATACTACTATTCAACGACGGGTCGACCGACTCCTCCGCTGAGATCTGCAACCACTTCGCCCTAAAAGACAACCGCATACAATTCTTCAATTCTAAAAAAAACGTCGGAGTTTCAACCATCCGCAACAAAGCCTTGCAAATGGCAAGAGGCGAATACATATTCTTCCTCGACAGCGACGACTGGATCGATGAAAACGCCCTGGAAACACTGTACACAACCATGCAAAACGATGGCAGCGACCTCGTCGTTTGCGGATACATGGAAGAATTCAACCACACCTCCCAACCATGGTTCGACAAAGCCAAACCCGGGTGCTATACAGGGGCCGAAGGACTGAAGTTGGCCTTTAGCGGGCTCATCAGTTCGACACTGTGCAATAAATTCTATAAACGCAAAATAGCAAAACGGGAATTTCCCATAGGCAGGCATTACGAAGACCATGCCACCATCTTTGAATGGATCGCCTCATGCCAAAAAATCTCCATCATACGAAAAACACCATACCACTACCGGCAACATGGCTACAGCATCACCCATCTCGGCGACAACGCAGCCAGCCAATACGACCTCTTCCGCGCCGAAGAAGACCGCTACCTATTTGCCGTCAAGAACGGGATGAAAGACATCGGGCTCCGCGCGCTTGTGAAAATGGGGAAAAACACCATCAGATGCATCAACCTCGGATCATCATCCTTCAACGACAAGCGACATTACAGCCAGCTCATCGGAGAAAGGCTCAAAAGCGAGAAAACAGCCAATAAAAAATACCTCAACGCGAAAAATCGGCTAAGACTGCGCCTCCTATGGGCATCGCCAACCTTCTTCGTCGCATACCAAAGACTCCTGAAGCCATTCAGAAAGGATGTCATAAAGAAAGTCCATAAAAAATAAAAATCAACCCCTGTCATGAAACCGACCATTTCCATCATCATCCCTGTCTACAACGGAGAACGATACCTGAGCCAGTGCCTCGAATCCATCATCGGACAAACCCTCAAAAACATTGAAATCATCATCGTCAACGACGGATCGACAGACCGCACCGCAGACATTTGCAACCAATATGCCGAAAAAGACGAAAGAATACGAGTCATCAACAAGAACAACTCCGGACCCAGCGAGACAAGAAACATCGGGATCGCACAAGCAAGCGCAGATGTCATCGGCTTCGTGGACGCAGACGACTGGGTGGCCGAAAACATGTTTGAGACCCTATACCAAACCATGAGGGAAAAACAAAGCGACGCCGTCATCTGCAACTATACCAAAGTGTACAAGAACACCCGGAAGACACGCCAGTTCAGCCTGGCAGAAGGAGACTACAGTAAGGAAGAAATATTGCAGCACGTGCTCAACAGCACCATCCAAAGTTTCCTGTGCAACAAACTCTTCCATAAAAAAGACATTAGCGAACCCATGCCAAAAGGCATGTACTACGAAGACAACGCCATCCTCTTCAAATGGTTCAACAACACCTCAAAAGTAACAGTCGTCCATCAGCCGCTTTACTTCTACAGACAACGGAAAAGTAGTATCATGAACGACAGAGACAACGCCGAAAAATGCTTCGACTTCTATCTGTCGGAAAAACACAAAATCGATTTCGCAAAAGAATTCGGATACGACAACATCAAACAAGAACAACTCGTCTTCTTTGCCCTACGCGCAGCAAAACTCATCGCCAGAGGAAGCTCGCCGGCAAGGGTCAAAAGACATTACATTGACCTAATCATACAAGACCTGCGAACACAGAACTTGAAAAAAGAGACCCACATCGACACAAAAACAAAGTGGAGAAAACTATTGTATGACATCCATCCCAACCTGTTTGTATGCTATGAGAGCATTTGCTACAAAACCATAAAACTACTGACATTCAAACAAAAACAACTTTTCGACTAGCATCATCCCCA
>ONQK01000039.1 GCA_900319895.1 uncultured Prevotella sp.
CTGGGATGTAATAAAAAGGTAGTATTTTGGTGCGGCTGTCTGTCTCGTGGAGTTTCTTTTTCAGCACACTGGCGGTGTTTGTCGTTTGTACCAGCCAGTAGTCTGTGTTGTTTTTATAATGTCGGAAGACTTCTCTTTTCAGCCACGATAGTATTTTGTTCTTGATGCTTTTGGCTTGGTCGAGTGTGAGCAGGTTGATATTGTGAAAATAGGTGTAGGCCGGTATGTCCAGGCGCATTTGCGGTGGGATGTTTCCTAGGCAGAGTACGGCATTGAAGCGATGGATGTTTTTTTTGTAGAATTGTTTGCGGTTGTGCAATGAGGCTTTCAGAATTTCTTTTTGGCTTACATGGGCAAGTGCCTCGGCGCAGCGTTTGTCGCCGAGTAGGAAAAACTGGACTGAGCGTTTTTCGAGTTCCCTGATGAGGTAGCGCAGCAGTTGCAGTGCGCCGCCTTCGTTGATGTAGAGTGAGTCGATGAGTAGCATTTTCATTTATGCGGTTTTAAAAGCAATGTATTTGACGAAAAAATAGGAGCACAGGAAGCCGCAGGTGAAGGCAAAGGAACTCAACAGGTCGCCGCGCAGGATGAACATGAGCAGTCCTAGTAAGAGGAAGTAGAAAATTTGCCGGAATTTGTCGTTTTGGTAGATTTCGTAGTTCCAGTACCGGTCGTCGATTTTGGCTGTTGCAAAGGCAAGGAAGAATACAAAAAGAATGACTCCGATGGTTCCGAAGTTGATGTATCCTTCTCCGAAATATGGCATGCTGATGTTGCTGAACCACAAGCCTTGTTGTTCTGCGATGAAGGCTCCGCTTCCGATGGGCTTGGCTGGCCAAAAACTTCGGGGGACCCAAAAGAGGATGACGCCGAGAAGTTGTCGCCCGTAGGTGACGTAATCGCCTGTCAGCACGCGCATGAACATGCTGTAGGCATCGAAGTGTAGTTCTTCAAATTGCTCGAAATTCAGGGAAAATTCGACTTCGGTTTGGCTGGAATATTCGCGGAATGTGTTGAGGAATGGGAACACTACCAGCAATCCGGTCATGATGGTGAGCACAAACACGTTTTTGCGTCTCAATGCGGGGATGAACCATAATAAGACGGGGATGTACATGGCGGCTGTGGCAAATCGTGCCATACTGGTGGGCATGGCGGTCAGGATGAAGAATGTTCCGAGCAGGAACAGGGTTGGCTTATGACGTACGCCTCGGATTGAGGCTCCAAGAAATAGAATCATCGTCATGGGGCGCAGGAAATTGTTCAGGAACAGGTCGAAAATACCACTTTCCTCGTTATTCCCGATGAATTCTCCTCCCCTGAAAAACAATGCGTAGATGTTGTAGCCGTTGTAGTGGAGGAAATAGAGGAAAATGCTGCTTGCCAGGACAATCAATGTGATTTCACCTGTGGTGCCGATGGGGGATGGCCTCTGTCCCTTGTTTTCATTGGTTTGGGGTGTTGATGTGTTTTTTTTGGTTGAAATCAACAGGTATATGATGTTGTAAAGAACCAGGATGCCTAAGACGTAGGAGCTTGTCAGGATGTATTCTTCTTCTTTGAATGTGGTCTTGAGGAAGTCTGTGTTGTTCTTGAACTGTATCATGGGGGCGATGCAGAAGAAGAACAGGAAGAACAGGTGGAATATCTTGTGCAGGGAGAACGGGCGTTCATCGCTTTGGTAGAATTGGTATGAGCAGATGAATGCGATCACCAGGTTTATGGCTTCGAGCGGGAAGCTGTACCTGAATCCTTCGCTGAGTATCGGGATGCAGGAGAGGAGGAATGTTATGGCAATTAGGAATATTCTCATGTGGGTTGCGCAATGGGTTGGTGACGGCGATAATGTAAATACAGGATGAATGTATATAGGGCGAATCCTGCTATGACTGCCATTGACATGATGAGGGCCAGTTGTTGTTTCCCCAAGAATACGGCGACGAGCAGGATGGTTAAGATGGCGACATCGCGGATGAGGGCATAGCCGAAGAGCGTCCAGCTTTTTCCCTCTGAAATGACTTCGGCTTGGAATACGTTGGACAAACTTGTAAAGATGGTGTAGAAGACAGCAACGCTTAATACCAGCTTCAAACCCTCGAATGTCGGTCCGTAAAGGGAGGCGATGAAGCCAGAGAACAACAGGACAACCAGTAGAGGGATCAGTACGCAAACCAAGTGTACTACAACCATTTGCCAGACGATGGTCGAGTGTTTCTTATGGTTGGAAATGGCTCCTGAGAGGTGTGACAGCACGACGTTGTAAAGCAGTCCGGGGACAAATGTGATGACCGAACACCATTGAGTGGCTGCAGTGTAGACACCGACCTCGCCCAAGGATGCGTATCGTGTCATTAGGAAGAGGGCGCTGCTGTTGCAAAGGAAGTAGGAGAGGTCCTGGGCTGCAATGGGGAAAGAGAAAAACAGCAGTGACTTGGTGCTGCCTTTGCCTTTGTCTGGGGTTGGCTTAGGTAAAGTCTTGCAGATTCTGATAATGGGGATGGCGTTGAGCAGACTGTTGACAAGCAGGAAGAGGGTCAGTGCGCAGAATGCACCTTTGATTTGGTAGTAGTAGGTCAACGGGATGCTGGCGGCTAGCATGACCAGGCCCGACAAAATGTTGTTGATGCCGATGGTCTTGAAGGCTTTGAAACCTGCTAAGATGCCGTTGAGCACTTTGGTGAGGGCCTGAAAGATGAGGACGATGCCTAAAAAGCGGAATCCTATTGCCAAATGTGGCTCATTCAGCATTTTTGCTAGAGGATGGGCGAGGCTAAAGAGCAAGATGCAGAGGGCGATGCTGGTCAAAAGTGTGACTTTTATGCTTGACCAAAGTGTCTGAAAAATGTTGGCGGTCTTTTCTTCTTCAATGTGCTGGGCTATGAACTTGGTCGAAGTGATGCCCAGCCCTAGTGTTGAAAACATGGCAAGTTGGAACATCGTGGTCTTGATTAGTCCGTATTCGCCATACAAGTCTTTCCCTAGCAGGCGCCCGATGACTACGCCTGAGATGAGCAGCAGGCCGTAGCCGATGCCGTTGCCTAGGACAGCCCAAAAGGAGTCTTTGAAAAGGCTGTTTTGTTTTAAGCGTATGATGTTCTGTCTTAAATGCAAAGATTGGGTTTTTAGGAGTTGGTGGATATGATTTTCTCAACTTGTTTGATGCGTTTGTTCGCCAGTTTCCCTTCAAGGAAGTATTTCACGAATTTGAGGGAGTGGGTGTCTGTCCCGCAGAATTCGTAAAATTCTTTGTCGAGGAGCATTTCTGCTTTTTGTTTGGCAGTTTGTCCGTAAGCGCCAATGAGCGAGGGGATGTTGAGTTGGAATTTGATGTTTTTTTCTTTCAACTTCTTGTAATCGTTAATGTTCATGTATTGGTAGCGCTCTGGATGTGCTAAGATCGGCACATATCCTTTTACCTTGGTGTCAAAGAGTATTTGCTCCAGCCCGTAAGGTGGGTTCAGGTATGAGGTCTCTACGAGTATGTGATTTTTGGCGTGGCCCAGCGGAAGCATTTTTTTCTCTTCTTTTCTTTGTGTGAAGATGTTGTCCATCATGTTTTCTGCGGACAAATGCAATTTGATGCTTCCGTGATATTGCCTGAGCAACTCCTCGAAAACGATTGCCAAGTCTTCTGGCTGGTTGGGATAGTCTTCCATGATGTGTGGGGTGAGCCAGATTTCCTTGACCTTGTATTCCTCCCAAATCCTGAGGACATGCAGGGTCTCGGACATCTTTTGTATGCCGTCGTCGACGCCTGGCAGCAGATGGCAGTGGAAGTCAACGAATCCCTCGAGGATGCCGCTTTCTTTTATGGTCGTGTTCTTGGGGAAAAACCACATTTTCTAAATTTCTTGAATATAATTACCGTATCCATGTCCGTATCCATAGCCGTTGCGGTTGAAACCATATTTTCCTGTGATGATCTCCGTCCCGTTGAGGATGATGGACATGTTTTTGAGTTTTTGTTCGATGTAGTAAGTCTCCAAAATCGGCAGCAGGTCTCGTTCAAAGAGGCCGTTGCGGATGATGAACAGCGACATGTCGGCGTAGTCGGCGATGATTTTCGTGTCGGCTACGATTTCTACGGGGGCACTGTCGATGAAGATGAGGTCGTATTCGCTGCGCAGCTCTTCCAAAAGTTGTCTGAGCCTGCCGTTGGCAAGAAGTTCTGCCGGGTTGGGGGGGATCATGCCAACGGGGATGACATCAAGCGGTGTGCAGTCTTCATTGTGGGCGATGAGCGTGTGCCAGTCGATGCTCTTGTCTGAAAGGTAGTCTGAAATGCCTCTTTGTGGGTTGCCGACGTATTCAGACAGTGAGGCGCGGCGTATGTCCAAGTCGATGACTACCACTTTTTTGTCTTTGATGGCGAATGTGGCAGAGAGGTTCATGGTGATGAAGGTCTTTCCTGAACTTGGGTTGATGGATGTGACCAATATCACTTTTTTGTCATTGCCCTTGAGCATGAACTCGATGTTTGTCCGGATAACCCTGAAGGCTTCGTTCATGATGTTTCGTGTTTGGGGCTTCACTAGTATGCGATGCTCGTTTTGACCCTTGCTTTTGGATTTTTTGTAGATGGGAATCTCGCCGATGAATGGCGCGGAAAGGTTCTCGAGTTCTTTCTTGCCTCGTATGGTGGTGCTCAGTTTCTCGCGCATGAAGATCAAGAAGCATGGGAATAGCAATGCTAAAAGTGTCGCCAGCATGAGAACCTTGCTTTTCACGGGCGAGGTGGGGCGGAGTTTGCCCATGGGTGGGGTGATGACCCGGGTGTTGTAGGCCGTGAATGCTTGCGAGAGCTCGTTCTCCTCGCGTTTTTGCAGAAGATAGATGTACAATGCTTCTTTCACTTTTTGTTGGCGTTCTACGGACAGCAATTGTTTCGCTTTTGTCGGGCTTGAAGCAATTTGCCCTGTGTTCTTGCTTTGATTGCTTGCTACGCTGCTGATGTTGATTTTCAGTTGGTTGATGTGGTTGTTGATGGAAGCGCTGATGGACTGTCTCATTGTGCTTAGTTGTTGGTCGAGGTCGACGACTAGCGGGTTGCTCTCACTGCTGTTTGCCACCAAGCTGTTGCGTTGCAGTTGCAGGGTGTTGTATTGGGCAATCATGCCGTCGAGCTGCTTGTCTTCGGCAATCATTCCGGTGGGCAGCGTCTGGTTTTTGTTCGAGTTGTTGTTCATGTAGCTCTTGATATAGCTGGCCATTTGTAGCTGGCTATTCAAAAGAACCAGTTGCTGGTCGGCATTCTGGGCATTTTCCATGTAGATTTTAGTCGATGCTCCAATGTCGGGGATGAGATTTTTGCTTTTGAACGAGGAAATGTCGCTGTCTACATTGCCGAGCTCTTGTTCGATGGCTATGAGCCTTTCGTTGATGAATTGTGATGTGCTGTTGGCAATTTGATTCTTGTCGGCAATCCAGTTTTCTTGGTAAACGCGGATGATGCAGTTCAAGATGTCTTCGGCCCTTTGGGCTATTTCATCGTTGTATTTCAAGTCTATCACTGCTGCTTCTTTGTTGCTGATGGCGGCTTTGAACCTTTTTGTGCTAATTTCCGCCGCGGTGTAGGTCGGGATGATGTTGATTTTTATGGTTTTTGCCTCTGTCAGCTGGCTGTAGGCGGTAGGGAGGACGTGAATATCGCCAATTGGGGTCTTGAACTTGGAGTTGAGTACGCCGCTGAACTCGCCGTCATAGCTCTGCTTGTTTTTTTTCAGCTTACTGATGGTGATTTTCTTCTCAGGGGTTATTTCCAAGGTCATTGAGGCGCCTTCGGTGTCTTTTAGGTTGTCAATGTTGATGGTCAGTGGCAGTTCTTTTCCGTATAGGACTTTCTTTTTGAGCCCTTCCCTGACGGTGTAGCTCTTGTGAAGTTCCATGCGTTTGACCACGCTTAGCATCACATCGGGCGACTCGATGGACAGCAGTTCATTGTAAACATTGGAGCTGTTGGTGAAAAGCCCCATGTCTGACAATGCGCCCAGCTCGCTTGAGAGTGAGCTGGCCCCGTTGCTTTCTTCCTTGATGAGAACGGATGCGAGGCGTGTGTAGGTGGGGGGGGTGCGGAGCAGGTAGATGATGGCGACACCCAGACAGAGGGTCAGCGAAATGGCGAACCACCATTTCTTCTCGAGGCATAGCCCGAAGAACTCTCTAAACGTCAACTCGTTAGTGTGTGTATTGTTGCGGTTGTTTGTTGTTTCCATGTTTTGCTTATCTTATTTAAATAGGACTACGGCAAGCGTTGTTAAGACGGACGTGAGCGAGATCCAGAACGATGGCGAGCGGGTCTCGTTGCCGTTTACTGTAGCTTGGCGCATGCGGGATTTATTGGGCTTGACGTAGATCACGTCGTTTTGTTGCATGAAATATACGGGTGATGACATGATGGCGTTGGCGTTGCATAGGTTGACCACATAGGCTTTCTGCAAGTCGCCCTCCTGCCGGAAAACAATCACGCTGTCGCGCTGTCCATAGATGGTCATGTCGCCGGCTTTTCCCAGTGCATCGATGATGGAAACCCTGTCGTGGTCGAAGCTGTATGGGCCGGGATTCTTGACCTCGCCCATTACGGTGAAATGAAGGTTCAAGAACTCTACGGTTACCACAGCGTCTTTGGTCAGCCCGTTGCCGATGAGCGCGTCTTTGATGGTGGCTGCAACCTCTTGCCGTGTCTTGCCGGCCACGGGGATGCTGCCGACGATGGGAAAGTCGATGTTGCCGCCGGCATCTACCGTATAGCCCGACGTGCCGCTTGGGGTGAGCATCGACTGCTCCTTGGTCTGTCCTAAGATTTGTGATGTGACGGGCAGGTTGAAGAGGTTGGTGAGCTGTGCATCTTTTGTCTTGACAATGATGGACACCTTGTCGCCTTTTTGGAGCCGGATGTCGGTGGCTGCGTTGGCAAAGACGTTCTCGCCGCCTTTAATATCTTGGAAGTATACTACGTTTTTAGGGGTTGTGCATGATGCTAATACCATTACAGCGAGCAATGTTGCTGTTTGAAACAAGTGGCGTATGTTCATAATTCTTTTGATATCGTTTGTTTAGTTTCTATCAGTCGTTGTCTTCTTTTTGTTGTGCAGGGGATGCAAATTTGTGTACACTGGAGTCTTAAATATTTTTTAAATAAATAACTCATTCTTGTAGTATTTATTGTGATAAATTTGCTTTTTTTCCCCTGCGTGTCTTTTTTAAGGACACGCAAAGATACGGAATTTTCTGCATAAAACCGTGGTTCTGCATGAAAAAATATTTGTCGGCAAGGGATTTTCCTGTCTTTGGTAAATTTCATGTCTCGCATTGGATGAAAATACGCGATTTATGCAGTCGGTGCCTGGGGCTATTGTTGACTATTCGACATTTTTCTGTTTTTTCCCGAAATTTGGGTCGATTTTTAGGAATGCCGTCACGGCAAATGTGACGGAACACAGCAGCATGACGATAATGAAGAACGACCGGTATCCGATGTTTTCTTGCAATGCGCCTGCAAACAGCCCGGGAAGCATCATGGACAGTGCCATTAATCCGGTGCAGAAGGCATAATGGGAGGTCTTGTAAGCACCTCGGCTGTAATAAATCAAGTAGAGCATGTATGCGGTGAAGCCGAATCCGTAGCCGAATTGTTCGATGAATACGCAGGAACTGATGATGGTGAGGCTTGAGGGCAGGGCATAGCTGAGATAGATGTAGACGGCGTCGGGGAGGGTGATGGCGCAGACCATTGGCCAAAGCCAGTGCTTCAGGCCGTTTCTCCCAACGCAGATGCCGCCCAGAATCCCGCCCAGGGCCAGCCCGATGACGCCGATGGTGCCTTGTACAAGGCCTAATTCTTGTGGGGAGAGGCCGAGGCCGCCGGCATGTACATTGTCGATGAGGAATAGCGGGGAAATTTTGCCCAAAAGCCCTTCTGGCATGCGGTAGAGCAGTATGAACAGTAGTGCGGTAACCACTTCTTTGATGGGGAGTTTTACAAAGAATGTGGAAATCATCTTGGATAGTCCGAGAAATAGTTCCTGAGTGCTTTTCTTTTGATGATTACAGTCTTCTTTTGGCCTCGGCAAGACATAGTGGTGCCAAAGCCAAAGGGCGATGAAGATGCCCGTGACACCGTAAAAAACAATAACCCATGAGAATTTGATGCTGTTTTTGTAAATGACTTGCAGGTTGCCGGCTATCATGATGAGCACGCCCGACCCGAAAACGGTGGCGAGGCGATAGAAAGTTGACCGGATGCCCACGAACCAGGCTTGCTCGTGCTCTTCCAGGCCGAGCATGTAGAATCCGTCGGCGGCAATGTCGTGGGTGGCGCTGGCAAAAGCCATTATCCAGAAGAAGAACAGCGTTCCTTGTAGCCAGAACGAGGTGGGGAGGGTGAAGGCTATTCCTCCGAAAGCGGCACCGATGAGGAGCTGCATGCCGACAATCCACCATCGCTTGCTCCTTAAGAGGTCGATGAACGGGCTCCACAGCGGTTTGATGACCCATGGCAGGTAGAGCCACGAGGTGTAGAACGTGATGTCTGCGTTGTTGAGACCCATTTGCTTGTACATGACCATTGAAATCGTCATCACTGCCACATACGGCAGCCCTTCAGCAAAGTAAAGGGAGGGGACCCATGCCCAAGGGGTTTTTATCTTCATTTTTCTGTTGTTTTGAGTGGCTTATTTGTATATTTGGGTGATTCTCGCACCTTGGTAGTAGTGTAAAAGGATGTCTTGGTAGGCGTATCCTCTCTCGCCCATGACGGCGGCACCGATTTGGCAAAGGCCGACGCCGTGCCCCCAGCCTGCTCCTGTGAGCAGGAAGCGTTGAGGGATGCCGTCCCTGACATCTTTCTTGTCTATGGTGAATGCACTGCTGTAAAGGTGGCTCTGGCTGAGCGCGCGCCGGATTTCCAATTCCTTCCCGATGGTGAAGGTTGCCTTCGTCCCCACGATTTTCAGCTTGGAGATGCGTCCGCTTTTTCCTCTTTCCAGGGGGATGAGGTCTTTGATGGCTCCCAAGTCCATCTTGAGCTTCTTTTCCAGCAGCTCGCAGAGCTCTTGTTGGGCGATTTCCTTCTCCCAACGGTAGAATTCTGGTGTCTCAAGGTCGTATTCGTTCAATACTTGTGCTAGGATTTTCCTGTCTTTGGTATTGCAGAAGGCTTCGGGCGTGGAGCGTATCCATTGTTCCGCCTGTTTCTCTCCATTTAGGCGGCCGGGGGCGTTTGCTGTCCAGTCTCTGACAGCGAGCAGGTAGGGCTTTTCCGTGTCTTCCCAGCAATATTGGAACTCTTCGGTCATGCCGCCGCAGCATTTTGAGAACCTGGCATCGCAAATTTGGCTCCCGTACATCAAAATTTGCCCTTTGGTCTCTTTGATGGCACGTTCCACATGGCTGTTGTTGGCTTTTGTGATGCCTTGGTAGCGTTGGCAGTGGTCGTCGGCGCAGACGTCGAATATGCTGTGGTCTTCCCGGTCGTACCAGCGTATCAGTTCGTCTTTGGTCTTGATGTAGGAGAAGAAGCTGTCCTCGCCGCGTCTCATCTTATTGCGTTTCTCGATTTGCGCCAGCAGCCATGACCGCGAGATGAC
>ONQK01000200.1 GCA_900319895.1 uncultured Prevotella sp.
GCCCGTCGCGCGCGCCCAGGGTCCAGTTCGTCTCATTCATATTCTCGTCGTATTGGTTGATCGGGTTGGTGTCGTATTGGTTGGTGTCGTTTCCGTTGGCGTTCCTGCCAGGTTTTCATTTGCTGCGCTCTATACTGCTTTTGACTCCATAGAGAAAGTACTCCCATCGGGAATCGAACCCGAATCAAAGGTTTAGGAAACCTGCATTCTATCCATTGAACTATGGGAGCATCAACCCGTTTGTAACAGAGTTGTTGTTTTTCAGGTGCAAAAATACAAGAATTTGGCGGCAATACAAAATAATTATTTCAATTTTCAGGAAAAAAACTTATTTTTAGCTCCTTTCATCCTCTAGGCAAGTATTTTTCTTGAAAAAACAAAACCCAACAACATGTTTTTTACATATTTTATTGTTTTATTTTATCATTACATCCGTTTTTCTCCCTCAATTGTTGATTTGTGAACGTTAAATACTGTTTTTCTTATGGGATAACGATGGTTTATATGTATTTTTGCAGGTAATTTTTAAAATTAAGCGAAAAGAAAATATGAGAATCAACATTTTACTTTGTGATACGTTTCCTGGTTTGCTTCCGGATTATATTCCCAGCTACACATCAATGTTTGAGAAATTGTTCACCAGTGTTTCCCAAGAGGTTGAATTGTCTGAGTATCGGGTATTGGACGGCGTTTTCCCGACGACAATAGACCCTGATGCCATTTATTTGATAACTGGCTGCAACAAAGCATCTTACGACAATGACGATTGGATTGTAAAGTTACGCCATTGGGTGGTTGATGCCATGGAAAAGCATGCCAAGTTGGTCGGAATTTGTTTTGGGCACCAAGTCATCGCCATGGCCCTTGGCGGTAAGACAGAGCGTTATGCCGGCGGCTGGGGCACAGGCATCAGGAGTTCCCAAATCATTGACGAAGACATGAAAAGCCATTTCGGGAGCGATGACATTCGCCTGCTCTACAACCATCACGACCAGGTTGTGCAGTTGCCGTCAGGGGCGACCCCACTTGCCAGCAGCAGTTTTTGTCAATTTGAAGGGTTCCGGATTGGGGATCAAGTGCTCACATTTCAAGGTCATCCTGAATACACGCCAGAATATGCAATCCATCTACTGGAAAACCATGCCGACGGGGAAGACCCCGAAGTTTGTCGCAAAGCCCTTAAAAGCATTGGGCTATGGCAGCACCAAGGTGGGAAAGCAGCTGAATTCATTTTAAAAACATTAACAAAATAACACGTCAATGAAAATTTTCGCAATTGGAATGAACTATGCCCTGCACAACCAAGAGTTGCATGGGACATTGGAAAAGACAGAAGCCCCTGTCATTTTCATGAAGGCAGACTCAGCACTTTTAAAAGATGGGAAGCCCTTTTTCAAGCCCGACTTCATGGGGCGAATAGACTATGAGACCGAGGTGGTCGTGCGAATTTCCCGGCTAGGCAAAAGCATTTCCAAAGAATTTGCACATCGCTATTTCGATGCAGTCACCGTAGGCATAGACTTTACTGCCCGCGACATGCAGAGCCAGTTCAAAAAATCCGGTCGTCCGTGGGACATCAGTAAAGGTTTCGACGGTTCCGCCGTCATCGGTGAATGGATTGACAAAGAGCGTTTGCCCGACATTCAGGACCTGCATTTCAGGCTGGATGTCGACGGGAAGACCGTACAAAGCGGGCACACAGCAGACATGATGTACAGCGTAGCTGAAATCATCGAGTACATCAGTCGGTTTTACACCCTAAAGACCGGCGACATCATCTACACGGGCACGCCCGTCGGCGTTGGCCCCGTTGACGTGGAAAATCATCTTGAAGGATACCTTGAAGGCAATAAAATACTAGATTTTCACGTTAAATAAGAAATAACGATAAAAACAAAGTGGATAACATTAGAAAACAATTTGCTGCGGTTGCCATTTTGCTACTGGCGGCAATACCAATTTCTGCGCAACAATTTTTCAATCTGGGGCCACGAGACACCAGGATTGACAGTGCATTGCCTTATTTTACGCATTCCGTTCAACTTCCCGACAATTATGCCGATTCAATCTACACCGTCAGCATCAAGTATCCGGAGTTCGTCGACTTGACGAAGGATGAAGTCAGGCGTTTACTGCAAATTGGAGGCGAGCAACTGCCTGCCCTGCCTCAGATTACGCAGCACGTCGTTGTGGAGCGCAAACGGGGGAAGTTGGAGATTTCGTTTGTTCCACTTGTTTTCCAAGGGAAGAAGTACCAAAGACTCGTTCATTTCATGCTTGACATCAAATCCAGCCCCCTTAAGCGGTCGGTTCGACGTCGACACACAGCACGACACATTCCTGCAGCCGAGCGCTATGCCTCCAATTCTGTTTTAGCGCATGGCAAATGGGCAAAAATCAGAGTTCCCCAAACCGGAATCTACCAGTTGACAGCAGATTTAGTCAAGCGGGCCGGCTTCTCAGACCTCAACAAAGTCAAAATTTACGGTTATGGCGGTGCGCTACAAAACGAGCAACTGGTTCCTTCCGAATTGATGCAACTCGATGACTTAAAAGAAGTTGCGACATGCGTGGTGGATGGCAAACGCCTCTTCCACGCCAAAGGCCCCGTATCATGGAGTGCCCCGGATGCAGTGAGAAGGACACGAAACCCCTACTCCACCCACGGCTACTATTTTATAACAGAAAGCGACACATCCCCTTTAACCATGGACAGTGAGCAGTTTTTGAACTCATTCTACCCCTCGGCAGACGACTACCACTCACTGCATGAAATAGACAACTACGCATGGTTCCACGGCGGAAGGAATTTGTTTGAGAACACGCCCATCAACCTCAACACATCGAAGACATATGAGATAGCCACACCAGGGGACAACACCTCCGGGCAATTGTCAATAGGCATCTCAGCAGGCGGCAACAGTCGTGTGCAAATCGAGCTCAATGGCGATTTGCTAGGAGTGATGGACATCATTTTGGGCAATTACGACAAAGGAAATGCGACCTATAAAAACTATCAGGTCAACAATTTGACAGCAACAAACAACATCAGGCTAAGCACAATTTCCGGCGGTCCCGTCAGGTTAGACTACATTTCCTTGGCGGTCAGCCAACCCAAAAATGCGCCGCAACTCAGCGGCACCACATTCCCCACACCGGAATATGTATATAACATCACCCAGCAAAACCTGCACGCACACACGCCAGTAGACATGACCATCATCATCCCGACCTCACAAAAGCTGCTATCAGAGGCTCAGCGCCTGAAAGCTTTTCACGAACAACACGACAATATGAGTGTCAGGATCGTTCCCGCGGATGAGATTTTCAACGAGTTTAGTAGCGGCACGCCCGATGCAAACGCATATCGGAGATACATGAAGATGCTCTACGACAGGGCCACTACGGAAGAAGAAATGCCAAAATACCTGGTGCTCTTCGGCGACTGTGTCTGGGACAACAGGATGTTAACCAGCGACTGCTCAAACTTCAATCCAGACGACTATCTGCTCTGTTTTGAGAGTGAAAATTCTTTTAACGAGGTATTTTGCTACGTCGACGACGGCTTCTTCTGCCTTTTGGACGACAACGAAGGCATCCGTCAAAAAGACCTGGACAAGCTGGACATCGCCGTGGGCCGCTTCCCAGTGACGACACCGGCAGAAGCAAAGACAATGGTGGACAAAATCATCCGATACGCCACGAACAAGGAAGCAGGCGCATGGCAAAACACCATAATGATTATGGGCGATGACGGCAACGGCAACTTGCACATGAGACAAGCCTATGAAGCCTCACTCCAAGTCGAGCGGCAGCATCCTGAATATTTGGTGAAACGTATCATGTGGGATTCTTACACGCGAGAATCATCGTCGACCGGGAATTCCTACCCCGAAGTTGAGCGTCTCATCAAACAACAGCAAGCAGACGGAGCCCTGATTATGGACTACGTCGGCCACGGCCAAGAAATAGGAATCTCGCATGAGCGCGTGCTGACGTTGAACGACTTTCAAAATTTCAACAACGCCAATCTGCCGCTGTGGATAACAGCATCATGCGACATCATGCCATTCGACGGCAGTACCAATAACATCGGCGAAATGGCCGTCTTGAATCAAAAAGGCGGCGCAATCGCCTTTTTCGGAACCACACGAACCGTTTTTGCCAACTATAACAGAGTCATCAACATGGCTTTTCTGGAAGAAGTGCTGAAAGTCAACAATGGACGGCGGACGACACTGGGCGAGGCACAAATGAGGGCCAAGAACTCGCTTGTGACCACCCTGCGCGACACCACAGAAAACAAGCTGCAATATTCACTGCTCGGAGATCCTGCATTGGCATTGAACCTGCCCACCTACAAGATGGTCATCGACAGCATCAACGGCATCTCTGTCAACCAAAAGGAAACCATCCAGCTCAAAGCCGGCTCCATAGCACATTTCTCCGGACACATCGAATACGAACAAGTGCTCGACGAACAGTTCAACGGAACGATGAGCGCAGTGGTCCGCGACACAGAGGAGCGCATTGTCTGCAAGCTCAACGACACCTCCAATGATGGTGCCACGAAGGCCTTTACCTATTACGACAGGCCTAAAACACTCTACAGCGGCTCCAACCAAGTGAAAGACGGCCGGTTCAGCTTCGAGTTCGCCGTCCCGATGGACATCAACTATGCCGATGCAGAAGGGCAAGTGAACTTGCACGCCGTCAGCAGCGACTACCACAAGTTGGCACACGGCTACTCAACAGACTTCCTGATCGGCGGGTCGGCAGACAACACCTCAGACCAAACCGGGCCGTCCATCTTCTGCTACTTAAACTCATCATCATTTATCAATGGCGACAAAGTAAACCCAACCCCTTACTTCGTGGCAGAAATCAGCGACAAAGACGGCATCAACGCGGCCGGAAGCGGAATTGGACACGACTTGGAACTGATTGTTGACGGGGACATGACCCGGACATACATCCTCAACAACTATTTCACCTTCGATTTTGGCAGCTACACCAGTGGAAAAGCCCATTACCAAATCCCGGAACTGCCAGCCGGCCCGCACAAACTGATGTTCCGGGCATGGGACGTCCTCAACAACCCGTCGGTTTCAGAACTCTCATTCAATGTGGTCAGAGGCCTTGCCCCCAACGTGTTCGATGTCACCTGCACCACCAACCCAGCCACCACCTCCACCTCGTTTATCATTACCCACGACCGCACCAACAGCCCAATCGACATAGAGCTCGACATTTTTGATGCCAGCGGCCGCCTGCTCTGGAAACGCAGCGAAAATGGGGTGTCAGCAGGGAACACTTACACCATGGACTGGGATCTTTGCATCGACGGCGGCAACAAATTGAAGACGGGAGTTTACCTCTACCGCGTATCAATGTCATGCGACGGCAGCAAGAAAATATCAAAAGCTAAGAAACTAATTATCATAGGCAATAAATAAACAAAAAAAACGTTTAACATAACAGCAATTGGCACCGGTGTCAGTTGAAAAAGACATGGACAGAATGAGAACAATAATGAGAATAAGCATTGCGGCAATGCTATTGAGCATCACCGCAAGAACGAACGCACAAGACAAGCGCAACATGTACAACCCGGTTGAATATGCCGTCATCTCACAGACTATTGCCCCAGATGCCCGGGGAGCCGCCATGGGCGACGTGGGGGCCGCGACAGACCCAGATGTGAACTCACAGTATTGGAACCCTGCCAAATACCCGTTCACCATCAGCCGCGCTGGGCTTTCCATCAACTATACGCCATGGTTGCGCTCATTGGTCAACGACATCTTCCTGGGCTACCTCTCCGGCTACTACCGCATTGGCGACTATTCAGCCGTGAGCGGTTCCTTGCGATATTTCTCCTTAGGAGATGTCACCGACGAAGGGGGGACGATGACCGTCAGGCCATACGAAATGTCATTGGATGTAGCATATTCACTGATGCTGTCGGAAAAATTTTCATTGGGAGCTGCCGTCAGATGGATTTATTCTGACTTGCGCTACACTTACAGCGAAGACACGGCGCCGGCCTCAGCTTTCGCGGCCGACTTGTCGTGCTACTACCAAAATTATGTGAATCTAGGCAGCCGCGAATGTCAATTGGGCTTAGGCTTGAACATCAGCAACATCGGTAGTAAAATCTCGTTCTATGGTGACGACAGAAGCCAGTTCATCCCGGCAAACCTGCGCCTGGGCGCCTCCCTGATGATACCCATTGACGAATACAACCGCTTTTCAATCGCAGCCGATGCCAACAAATTCCTTGTGCCAACGGTTCCTCCCATCGAAGAAGGCGAAGACGAAAACGACTACAGGGAGCGTGTCCGCACCCAATACGACGACGTGTCGTCCATCAGCGGAATTTTCAAAAGTTTCAACGACGCCCCCGGCGGCTTCAAAGAAGAGCTGCAGGAAATCAATTGGAGCATTGGTGCAGAATACGTCTACCATGACCAGTTCAGCGTGCGTGCGGGTTACCACCATGAAAACGAGAACAAAGGCAACAGGACCTATTTCTCCGTTGGAGCAGGCTTCAGGATGAGCGTTCTCTCACTGGACGCAGGCTATCTCATTGCCACCACGAAGAGCAATCCGCTGGACCAGACGTTGCGCTTCTCATTAACATTCGACATGGACGGTCTCAGAGACCTTTTTAAACGTAAATAAGAAAAAACGTAGACAAGATGAATTTTCGTATCGGAATGGGCTATGATGTCCATCAACTGGCAGAACGACGAGACCTCATCATTGGCGGTGTCAAGATTCCACATTCACTGGGCCTGCTCGGCCATAGCGATGCCGACGTCCTCATCCATGCCGTCTGTGATGCGCTATTGGGAGCCGCCAACCTGCGAGACATCGGCTTCCATTTTCCCGACACATCAACAGCCACACTTGACATGGACAGCAAAATCATTCTTGAGAAGACCATGCAACTGCTAGAAGAACGAGGCTATGTGCTCGGCAACATTGATGCGACCATCTGCGCTGAACGCCCGAAATTGAACCCCTACATCCCGCAAATGCAAGAATGCCTTGCACAAGTGATCGGGACATCAACAGACAACGTTTCCATCAAGGCAACAACTACGGAGAAGTTAGGGTTTACGGGACGGCAAGAAGGAATTTCAGCCTACGCCGTCGCCCTCATCTATCGTCTGCCCAAAGAATAGCACCTTATCTTTATCCAGAAGAAAAAACAGGCCCAACACCTTGTCCATAGGAAGTTGGGCCTGTTTCTTATGCGCCAGCGACTATTCAATCCAATTGAATCGTTGTAGGCATCTCTTTTTTAGGTGCTTTTTTGATGTCTATCAGCTCTATATCGAAGATGAGCATACTCATTGGGGGAATATTTCCCGCTTCCCTGTCACCGTATCCCAGATAATGCGGGATATAGACTTCCCATCTGCTGCCCACGGGCATGTTCATCAACGCCTCTGCCCATCCTCCGATGACACGGCTGACCTCAAACTCGTCGGTCTCCGTATTATGTTTACTGGTCGCATCAAAAACCGTACCGTCAAGCAGCCGTCCCTCATAGCGTACCACCACCTTGTCGTAGACATCGGGCTTTTCTCCCTCGCCCTTTTTCAGGACTTTGTATTGAAGCCCGCTGGGCAGCACCACAACGTCTTTCTCCAACGCATTTTTTGCCAAGAATGCTTCGCCTTGGCGCTTGGTCTTCCCATACATCTGCTCTCTTTGATACCTGTGCGCCTGATCTTCCGTCATGTTCGTCGTATCATTTTCAAGTGCAGCGATAAAGCCTTTGGCAAACATGTCCAGATGGATGGAGTCACTGCTGTTCCTGAATTGGTCACGCACGTTTTTGAGGATATTTTCATGAACCATGGTCGCCACGGACACCCCTGCCGCCTTGATTCTCTCGTCTTCACGCTCCATCTTGTAGATGTTGTCCTGAAAACTTTTGATGAACAGAGGCATTTGCGCCTGGTCAATGCCATATTGCTCCATCAAATAGCGCAAAAGTCCTTGCGTAGCCGCCATTCCAGAGGCATAGCTCAGCGAATCGGAACTGGTTTTGAGCTCCACCTTCGCCTTCTTCCTCTTTTTATCCTTCTTTGCCGCAAAAGCGGTATTAAAATAGGCTCCTGCTACAAAAGCAAGAGCCATGATCATCATTTGTCTCATCCTTCATCAATTTTTACTTAATGGAAATTGTAGACGGAAGATTTTCAACGTCAATCAATTCTATTTTGAAGATCAGCGTTGAAAACGGCTTGATTTTAGCTTGTTCACGCTCGCCGTATGCCAATTCCTGGGGGATATAGACTTCCCATACAGAGCCTTTGGGCATCTCTTTCAATGCCTCTGACCATCCCTTGATGACTTGGCTCAGATAGAGCTTTGCCGGATCTTTGCGCTCATAAGAACTGTCGAACACGGCTCCGTCAATGGTCTTCCCTTCATAATGAACCGTTACTCTTGCGCCGTCTTCGGGCTTTGTACCAGTTCCTTCCTTGATGACTTTGTATTGAACACCGCTGGGCAATGTCTTTATGCCCTCCTTTTTAGCATTCTCAGCCAGGAACTTCTCGCCTTCCTTCTTGTTGTCGCCATATTTTTCCATCATCACTTCTGCCCTGATCTTCTGCATCTTTGTTTCAGACAATTTGGCAGCTTGTTCAAACGTCATGATGCTTTCATTGCGAGTGGCACCGCTGGCAAATCCCGCCAAAAGGTTCTTTACGGAAATCGTTCTGGTAGAATCTTCACCGAACACCTCAAAGTTGATGCCTTTCACCATTTGGTTGGCAACTTGCTGGCCAATCTGGATACCTGCATAATAGGCGGCCTTTTGTTTGTCGTCACCGGCGTTGGCACCTTCGTTAAAACCTTTTACGAAGTCGTTCATGTAAGTTGAGTCAATACCCATGTTTAAAAGGTAGCCCTTAAGACCCTCTGACTGAGCAAAGCCAATAGCGTAGCTCAAAGAGTCCAAGTCGGTTTTCAAGTCTGCCTTTGGCGTTGAGTTCCCGCATGATGCGAATACTCCTGCAACTCCTGCAATGAGTGCATGATACATTAGTTTTTTCATAATTCTTTTTTTTATTTTATAACTTCAATAAGTTCTACATCAAAAATCAATGTCGAGAATGGCGGAATCATCGCGCCGGCGCCACGCTCACCATAGCCAAGACGGTAAGGGATGAAAAAGCGGTATTTTGCGCCCTCCTGCATGAGCTGCAAACCTTCTGTCCAGCCCACGATTACTTGGTCAAGCCCGAACGTAGCGGGCTCGCCACGCTGGATTGAACTGTCGAAAAGCGTGCCGTCCACGAGCATGCCTTCATAATGACATTTCACCTTGTCTGTAGCAGAGGGACTCTTGCCGCTTCCCTCCTGCAAAACCATGTATTGGAGACCGCTGGGCAACACCACGACGTTCTCCTTCTTGGCGTTTTCCTCCAAATATTTTTCACCATCAACCTTGGCCTGCTTGCCTTTTTCAGCAATTTCCGCCTGCTGTTTCTCCTCTTGTTGTTGAAAAAATTTGTTGGCTATTTCTTGTGCTTCATTGAACGAAATCTTGGGTTCTTTACCAGAAATCATGTCTTTGACAGCTTGTGAAAATTCCTCTACGTTAAGGTCTTCCGCACCCATTTGCGCCAGTTGTCGACCGATGCCCAGACCCAATGCATAACTCAGTTTGTCCATAAATTCTACTTGTTAAATCATTATCTTTGCAAAGATAATATTTATATTTGATTTATGTGAAAAATTTTGTAAAAAACATTATTTTTGCATCAAATTAATGTTGCTCATTATGAAAAAGATTGTTTTTTTGACAGGAGCCGGGATGTCGGCTGAAAGTGGATTAAGCACGTTTCGCGATTCCGGAGGACTTTGGGACAAGTATCCTGTCGAGGAGGTCGCCTCCCACGACGGCTGGGAGCGCAACCCTGACCTGGTGACGGAATTTTACAACATCCGGCGGCGCGAGCTGGTCAAGGCAAGCCCCAACGAAGGGCACTTGCTAATTGCACGCATGGAAGAGGGATACGATGTGACAATAGTGACGCAAAATGTAGACAACCTGCACGAGGCAGCCGGCTCTACCAACGTTATCCACCTGCATGGCGAATTGATGAAAGTGTGCTCAAGCCGAGACCCGTACCATCCCAAGTACATCCGCACCTTGTCGCCTGAAAATTGCGAGGTGAGGCCAGGGACGCTGGCCGGAGACGGCAGTTTGCTGCGACCCTACATCGTGTTTTTTGGCGAGGCAGTGCCGATGATTAACATCGCGGCAGAAAAAGTGGCACAGGCAGACCTGCTGGTTGTCATCGGCACATCGCTCAACGTCTACCCTGCGGCAGGACTGGTGAGATACACTGCGCCGGGCACCCCCGTGTTCATCATCGACCCCAAGCCCGTGAACACCACTGGAATAGGACAGGTGAGACACATCATGAAAGGAGCGTCGGAAGGGATGAAAGAGTTGGTGGGAATCCTCAAGGAATTAGCTTAAAAGATTCATTTTTTACGGATGAGGGTCAAGCCATCGCGCATGGGTAGCATCACTTTCTCCACGCGATGGTCGGCCGACACATGGTCGTTAAATTCCCTGATGCCAAGGGTTTGCGGGTCTTTATCGTAAGCCGCTTCGACGACATGTCCGTCCCAAAGCGTATTGTCGGCAATGATAAATCCACCGTTTTTAACAAAATTCAATACCGTTTCATAGGTTTCAACGTATGTCCGCTTGTCGCCATCGAGAAATGCCATATCGAACAACACGCCCAACTTAGGCACTTCGACATTGGCATCACCGATTCTGAAGTCGATTTTATGAGCGACGGCCGACTGTTCTATCCATGGACGCGTAAAAGGCTCCTGCTCATCGTTGATTTCAAAAGTCCAGACCTTGCCGCCCTCCTCCAGCGCTTCTGCCATGCAAATGGCAGAATATCCACTGAACGTACCGACTTCAAGAATGTTCTTAGGCTTTATCATGCTGACCAACATCTTCAGCAAACGCCCTTGCAAATGGCCGCTGGCCATGCGCCCGTGCAGCAAGCGGACATTGGTGTCGCGCCATAGGCGATACAAATATTCACCCTCCGGATCACTATGCTGCCTCAAATATTTTTCCAATTCACTGGTCATCTCGTCAAGCTTTTAACTGCAAAAGGGCTTCGATGGCAAGGCGGTAGGAATCAAGTCCGAAGCCTGCGACAACGCCCGTGCAGGCAGGCGCTATCATGGAATGATTGCGGAAATGCTCACGCTGCCACACATTGGACAGATGCACCTCTACGACAGGGCACGCTATGGCGCGTATGCAGTCCAGCAAAGCGATGCTGGTGTGCGTATAGGCGCCGGCATTGAGGACGATGCCGTCAACCGTGAAACCTTCTTCCTGAAGCTTGGTGACCAGCGCCCCCTCGCAATTACTTTGAAAAAATGCGAGGTCTACTTGCGGAAATCGTTCCCGAAGGACGGAAAGATAGTCTTCAAACGTCATGTTACCATAAATTTCAGGCTCTCTGCGGCCTAAGAGGTTCAAATTCGGACCGTTAACGATAAGAATTTTCATATTTCAACGATTTTTTTTAACTTTGCATTGAGGGACACAGCACATTTTTGACGTGCCCCATGTGTTGAACGATGCAAATGTACACATAAAAATGGAAACGGGCAAGAAAACCTCGGCTAATATGCTACAGGCGTTCCAACGTTACCTGAAATTGGAGCGCAATTATTCCAGCCATACGCTGGAAGCCTACTTGCGCGATGTCGACAAGCTGATGCAGCATCTCTCCTCCCGAAATCTACCGGTCGGCCAAGTGCAGTTGGAAGATTTGGAGCAATTTGTGGCAACCCTTTGCGACTTGGGCATCAGCGCCCGGTCGCAGGCACGGATCGTCAGCGGCATCAAGACATTCTACAAATTCCTTTTTCTCGACGGGTTTATAGAAGAAAACCCGACGGAATTACTGTCCGCCCCAAAGCTAGGAAGCCACTTGCCCGACGTGCTCTCAACGGCTGAAATCGACCTGATTGAGCAGACATTCGACCTAAGCGACCCGTTGGGGCAGCGCAACAAAGCCATCATCGAAGTGCTCTTCTCCTGCGGCTTACGCGTGAGCGAACTCACCAACCTAAAGCTGTCTAATATATATAAGGAGGAAGGGTTTTTGCGCATTCTGGGTAAAGGACGCAAAGAACGGCTTGTCCCAGTTTCCGACAGCGCTCTTTTTGAGATTGAGCAATGGCTGTTGTGGCGCGGCCAAATGCCCGTCTCGCCAGGTGAAGAAGACTATGTGTTCCTCAATCGCCGCGGGAGGCACCTGACCCGAACCATGATTTTGATCATGACCAAACGACAAGCTGCAATAGCAGGCATCAAAAAAGTCATCTCACCACATACCTTCCGCCACTCTTTCGCCACTGCATTGCTTGAGGGCGGCGCCGACCTGCGCGCCATCCAACTGATGCTCGGACACGAAAGTATTTCCACCACAGAAATCTATACACATGTCGACACGACGCTGCTACGACAAACGATTTTACTGCATCACCCGAGAAATATCCAGAAAAATGGTTAAAAACTGTTCCACAACAACAAAAATGAAGTTTTTTTATTCATTTTTATTGCATAAACGGCCTTGAAAATCAATAAATGTTCACTTTCCCATGTTCTATAAACACACATTTGTTCAAAATGTGAACATAATATTAACTGAAAAACATAAAAATAAAAATATTTTAACTTTATTGTAAAATGCTTAAAATCAATATGTTATAAATTAAACAAATATTAAAACCATAGATTTTGCAAACTACAGATTGCAGAATTGGCATTAATTTTGTGCTTTATAGGATGTGCATGTGGCACAAAAGATGAACAAGAGAGTTTACATCAAAGAGAGTTTACATCAGGAACATCAAACGAATTCCAAATGACAACATAATAATTATATTAAGGACAACAATAAAAAGCAAAGTTGGCAGACAAGCCCAAACGACAAACAAAAAAAGGAATTCAGGAGATAAAATGATAATGATAAAAATAAAATTTAATAAAAATATAAAACTAAAAGTTATGGAAAAGAAAAGATTGGAGTATGTAAGTCCGAAAACAGCGGGCATCATCATCGAACAAAACCCCTTCTGCCAAGCAGCTTCATACGCTAACGTCGGTGGCGAAGGCAATGACCCCATCAACCCACAGCCTGGAAAAGATTTCATTGACTGGGGAGATGATTGGGGAGAAGATTGGAACAATTCCTTTGACATTTGGGAAGAAGACTAAAAAACCAAGACTTGTTCACCACTAAGGAATTTAAGCAGATTAAGAAAATAGGATAATAACAACAATTAAAAACAATAGAATATGAAAAGGATAGTAGTTTTATCAAATTTGCTTTTGGCGGCAAGTTTGTTAGTGAGTTTACCGCTGAGTGCGGACGGTTTCTTGTTCGACAAGCCTCTGGACGAGATCGACGGAATCAATGCAGAAAAACTGTTGGGACTTCATTGGCCAGGCCGTGAGATGACAGGCAACATGGAAGATGTTTACCTATGCAACGTCGAGACAGGCGAATACCTTGACTTGGGCGACATGTGGGGCTCTTCTGCCATTGCAAGCCACATCGGCATCCCACTTTATTTCGAGAAAGGCACCAGTGTGCTCGGTTATGACGGTTACTGGATTTGCCAAACCGGCGTGGGCGCCCAATGCGCGCTCGGACGCGTTTCACACGCCGACGGAGCGATGGGCTCTTTTGAGATGTTCAAATATTTGTACCTCCGTACAAAAGGTGTTGAGTATCATAAGAGAACAGCAGCCGACAAGCTCAGTGGCGACAATTACCCTGGAGCTTTCGTGTGGGTATTCCATCCAGTAAAAGAAGACCTTAACGGAGGTTATGAATATGTGATTTACACCAAGAGGGCAACAGACCTCAATGACAACAACAAACTATTGCGTGAGTTCGGCAACCGCGAATCTTATCTTTGCCTACAATTACAGAAAGCACCTGGAAAAGACTATAACGTCATCAGATTCAAGAAATTTGCCGGCACGATGCACGACGGGTTCCTGGACAGCAGAGTTGGCGACGAGAAGAACTACACCGAGCGTGAGGTCAGCCTTGAAGAAGGCTTGGCAGAATTGGCGAAGGACAATTCCGCACGATGGAAAATCGTTACACAAAGAGAACGTAAGCGCTACCGTTTGACAGCTTCGGCAGACCAGCCGGTGGACATCAGCTTCAACATCTCCAACAACAAATTTTACAGTTCTTATTGCGAGATGTACTCAGGCCAGCACCGCAGCGGCTATTCCTGGAACTGGGAAGACGACCGTTCGTTCAACGCGAAGGATGTCTATGACGCGGAGACACCGCTGCGCAAGGTAGGTGTAGGCTACAACTACATGGTTGGATTCGGACACTCAAAGGGAAGCGACCAGGTGCGCACTCGCGAACACTATATGACACAAGGTCATGAAGCGAATTTTGCAGTTTCCATGTATAATACACCGGGTAAGCTCACCCAGAAGATCACTGAGCTGCGCGAAGGCAACTACATCATCTACTGCAAAGGCTTCTATGCGCCCAATGCCATGATGAACTACGTCATCGACGAGAATGGACAGGCACAATACAATGCAGCAGACATTAAAATGGCCTGCCAACCGCAAGCAAGCGACAAAGCATTCCTGTTTGCCACCTCTGAAAACAAAACACAAAAACGCCGACTGCCATCAATTTTCGAGGCATGGGTGCCAGAACGCGACCTGGCATCTTTCTCCAAAGAAGAATTCATGCAGTCAGACGACTTCAAATACACCAACCTGGGTTCCGACCCCAACGGGGCACGATACCAAGTTTCGACCAAAGAGCGCTTGGAATGGATGAAGGACAATTCTGTCTTCGCACGCATCAAGGGACAAGACCTCGGACGCGACGCCAATGAAATATACTACCTGCCAAAGACCATCGACGGCGCAGGACGATTCTTCGATGCAACGAAGAATACACAGGCACAGAAATTCCGCGTAGGAGTACCCATTACAGTAGGCGAAAGCCGTGAAATCACAATCGGCGTTGAATACACTGGCACCGAAGGCGATAAAGAATGGGTTTGCTTTGACGACTTTGAGCTCATCTACCTGGGCAAAGACGAACCGGACATCCTCGTGATGGACGAAGACAATCCGGCAAACAACACGCTGATGACCGACATCTTCGACCCGAAAATGGACGAGGGCTCCACAAAGGTGATGAAGAAACTCGTCATCCACCGCTCACTCGACCGCAACAAGTGGAGTACCGTAACACTTCCGGTCACACTGACCAAGGCACAGTTTGAAGAAACATTCGGAAAAGGCTCATCACTGGCCATCGTAGACCGCCTCGTGTGGAAAACGCTGCACTTCGAGTTCGTACAGTCCAAGGGCGACAACGAACCTTACCTCATCGCAGGCAAGTCATACATCATCCGCCCGACCGACTTCCCGGTAGTGCAACAAGGCTCATACTACACGAAAGTGAAGGTGGAAAACCGTGACGGCGTGACCGAAAAGATTGCAGGCCCGATTTACTTCCTCGACGACTTCCCCGTAGTCAAAGGCGACGTTTATCCTGACGGAAAATGGGTTCCGGCGGAAAAGACGAAAGTGGACAAGCTCGTGAGCGTCGTGGGCGACACCTCAGGCAAGAAATATCGCGTAGTAGCAGACGGCAGCTACGAACCATACACCATCAAGCCGCAGGAGCACGGTGCTTATTTCTACGAATTGGGTAAGATGTACTACGCAACACGCGAGACCCCAGTTAAAGGCTTCAGCAACTACATTTACCTCGAAGAAGAAGGCACCAACGCCAAGTTTACAGACGCATTCGTAGACGGGAATTATGAATTCTACGAAGTGGACGACGACGGCGTGACCAGCATTGACAAGGTGGAGAACAGCAGCAGAATCGACGGCTCATTCGACATCTACGACTTGCAAGGACGCCGTGTAGAAAAGCCAGGAAAGGGCATCTACATCATCAATGGAAAGAAAGTGATATTCGACTAAGAAACCTACAGTTCCAATTATATTATCTTTTCATGACTGCGCGGCGGTTGAATTGTTTCGGCAATCAACCGCCGCCTTTTTCCGTGCTGCTTCGACACATTGACAAAGATGCAGCGGAACGGAGTTCTTCTGTAAAATCCAAGGTCTCAAAAATTCCAGGGGAGTTAAAATGTTCCAAAGATTTTAAGAGTTCAAGAATTTCCCAAAACACCCATCCATTTTTAACATTTATACAAAAAAAACCGATTTTATGTATTAAAAACACTGATAGACATAAAAAAATTGATTAAAATTTGGATTGAATAGTTAAAATCCCTATCTTTGCAACGTGAAACTACGAATATCTGTGCTATATATGTTGGATTTTGAGCAAAAACTACTGTCCGGCTCCGACTTTAAGGAGCGAAACCAAGAATGTTTTATAGGGCAGGTCGAAATAGCCGAAAGTAAATAAATCTTCAAACGTAGAACATAGAGAATTTGGAGCGGATGGCAACATTTGAGGCCAAAAGTCAGGGCTGACCGAGCGACTCAAACTGCACTCGTACGAGGCGAGGGTACGAAATTGGGCGGCAACGCCTTGACGAGAAAGGCGACAAATGAACATGCATAGAAAAAATATAAGTATAAATATAAAGCGTAATAAAAATGTTCAAGAAAACAGGAAAATCAGGAATGCTAGAGGACGGGAGCCACAGGAAGGGGCGGAGTCAGAGCAAAAACCGGGAAAAAGCAAACTGAACCATTAATCAATTAATAATTTAACTATATAATAATTTTAAATATTTTATGGCAAAAAAGGCAAAACGATTGTATTTAGTGCCCCAATGCCGTGTGATGCATACGGAATTGGGCGATCTATGCGGCCCTGTGATTTCGTATGTGAATTACGGGGACGGGGACGGAACCCAAATTATCGGAGGCGACTGGGACCCGGACGTGGACGGCGACCCCAACCTAGGTAAAGACAATTATTGGGAGGAGAATTTTGAGGATTTCAACTTTCAATATTCCATGAACAAGTAGTACAAAAAACAAGAATAAAATGAAAAGATTTTTGCTGAAACAGATAATTATATCAGTGGTAGGATTGACGACGGCCATTCCTTCGTCGGCTCAGGTTTATGAACCCAGCGACGTGGACGCCAATCGTTTTTTGAAGCCCAGCGTCGCTTCTGTCATAGACCGTTGGGGCAACAACAACAACAATAATAACGAGGCTCTAGGACTTCATTGGTTGGGCCATCAGGTTGACGAGCGGAACACGATGTCCGATGTCTATCTTGTGAATGTCAAGACGGGCGAATACCTAAACGTGGGAGACTATCGAGGTGCGACCTGTATTGCCGACTACATAGGAATGCCCTTGAACATTGTTCCTGGCAAAACCAACAAATTGGGCGACTCCAATGGCTTTTGGATTGCGGACATGAACCACCCAGGGCACAGTCTGGGACGTGGCACATGGAATGAGGGAGGCCCCGGCGGCGCAGAGGCGACAGGCTATCTTTATCCTCGTAACATCAACAACAATGGCGAATACCAGACTGGCAAAAACCAGGGAGGTACACCAGGAGGGTTCGTCTGGCATTTCCATCCCGTAAAGGCAGATGCCGACGAGGGATACCATTACATCATTTATTCACACAGACAGACCAACCATAGTTTGACGAATAGCGACAATGAGATTCAATCCATTATAGAATACCGCAATCGCGACTCATACTATTGCCTGTCACTCAAGAACAAGGACGACAAGGCTTACAATGTCGTACGTTTCAAGAAATTTGCCGGTAAGATGTGCTATCTTGAAGACGAAGACGGAGCCGACAAGAACGGTCTGGCGGGCGCCATGGCAGATGAGATTCCCTTTGTCCAGGAAGGCAAAAATGAAGTGAGCCTGGAAGAAGGATTGGCAAAAATAGCCTCGGACGAGCGGAACCTGTGGAAGATTGTCACCCGGGAAGAGCGCGAAAGATACCGCCTGACCGCCTCGACCCAAAAACCCGTAAACGTAAGCTTCTTCATCAAGAATAATAAGTTCTACAACAACTATCTTTACAACCAAAACAAAGCAGGGAACGTACCCCTGGATTTCGAGTGGTCTTGGTATGATGATGAAGACGCGACGAATCCTGCAACCGTCCACATCCACCCATTCGACAAGCTGACAACAGAGGCCGACTACTACACTGAGAACGACGGGCTGCACAAAATCGGCGTAGGCCATTATTGGAAATACGGATTAGGCATTCCAGAGGAAGACGCCCAGGCGTCTGGTGACTTCGGCGGTCGAAAAATTGAAACGCTCATGACAGTGGGGCACGACGCCAACTTGGTTGGAAGCATTTACAAAGGTTCAGCCAGGCTTCAACAGGAAATTACAGGCTTGCGCGAAGGCAACTATCTGGTGTTCTGCCGAGCATTCTATGTCCCCGACGTAACAAAGTTGAGAGATACGACTTTCACCCAACAAGACGTCAACAATCTGGCAACGAACATATCCTCCTACCTGTTTGCCAAGACATACGACAATGAGACCAATACAGCATTCGGGAAAGTAGTCAAGCGTCAATTGCCTTCAGTTTATGCAGGATTAGTGGACGAGAGCCATTTCCCCAAACTGTCAAAAGAGGCGTATCTCACGTCACAGGACTTTTACCAGACGACGTTCGGATACGGCTGTCTAACAAACTTCGAGAACGGCGTCTTCCGTGGAGTCAAGCACTCAGTTCGCATCCAGGCCTTGAAAGACGAATTCATGTTTACCAGCGTCGACGGGTCTCAAATCGGTAGGACAAGCGGCAAGAGATATTATCTACCCAAGAACCTTTCCGGTGCGAGCCGCATGTTTGATGTGTATAACAGCAATGACGTACCAGAGGCCTTTAATTACCGCATCGGCATCCCTTGTGAAGTCGGCGCCGACGGCAAGCTCTGCATCGGCGTGAACCACACCGCCATTGCAGGGCAGCCCGAATGGGTCTGCTTTGACGATTTTGAGCTCTATTATATCGGCAAGTCGCGTAACGAGGTTTTCGTCATCGACGAGATGGACGGCACCTATCGCTCTACCGTGCACAAGAAAGACGGCCTGACCGGCAATACGATTGAGGTGTTGGAGAACCAAATCACGAAGAACGGTTCGCGTCGTTCAGACATCTTTACACAAGAACAGGTAAACGATGCTTTCAACAACACGTCAGTACCTCAAAAGGCAAAAGTGACCGTGGCCCTGCGCCGTAAATTGACCAGAAAAGGATATACAGGCATCTTCCTTCCTATCGACTTAAATTCAGAGCAAATCGATGCAATGTTCGGAAAAGGCACGAAGGTCGTAAAACTGGCCAACCCTGCTATCGTCGGCAGAACGCTCTGCTTCGAGCCTGTCACAGAGATCAAAGCCGGCCTCCCCTATTTGATCAAGCCGGCAGCCACCCCGACCGTTTCCGCAGCCGACACCTACAAGCGCCAGCCGTTCACATTGGCTACGAGTAACGACAAAATCGGCTGGTTCTCAAACGACGAGGCGAGAAACCTGCAGATGGACTCTGTATTGAACGGCCCGATATACACATTGGAGAACTTCGAGGTAGACCTGAGATATTACTTCCCAAACAGGAACAACCAAGAACAATGGAGGCAAGGATGGAGAGACAACATTAATCCAGGTGCGACAGAGCATACCACTCCTACGACGGAATACCAGATCTCCGGTCGTGAGCATCTTGGGAAATTCAAGGTGAAATGGGGATACCAGTATGAACCAGACCGCTTGGACGAGAATAAAAACAGAACCATACCAGCAAATTCCTACATCTTCGTCGACGGGCAAATCCGGCGCCTGACCAAAGAATATAAGCCCAAATACGGATTATACAGCTTCATTCAGGTTTATCATGCAACAACGGGAGAAAATTATGCCAAGTCCATCTTTGA
>ONQK01000038.1 GCA_900319895.1 uncultured Prevotella sp.
CCGCGACGTACATTTCGAGCAGATTGCCTATTTCTGCGGACTAAGCATTGAGCAAATCAAAGACCTGAACCCACAATACCGCCGCAACATCATCAACGGCAGCACACAACTCTCCGTCCTACGGCTACCCACGGAAGCCATCAATGCCTTCTTGGACAACGAAGAAGACCTCTATGCCTACAATGCCGACTCACTGCTGAGCAAACGCATGGAAGTTACCGTCAACAACACCGTTCCCGCCTACACCACCCCCAGGAAATCGGGACGCAAGAGCAGATATTCCAGCAAGAGCAAATACAGAAAAGGCAAGAAAGCAGGCAGAAGGAGCAGCCGGTCGAGCGCGAGCAGCCGGAAAAACAGGAGAAGGAGATAAAAAAGGACAAAAATAGCTTAAAAAAGATGCAGACAATGGACGAAATGGAGCCCCAGCAACAGCTGGAAAAAGAACAAGCCGAGGAAAAGCTCATACAAGATGCCTTCCAGAGACTGCTGGACAGTTATCTGGCATCCCGGCATCGCAAGAAAGTAGACATCATCACCAAAGCCTTCAACTTCGCACGCCAGGCACACAAAGGCGTAAGAAGACTTTCGGGAGAGCCCTACATCATGCACCCCATCGCCGTCGCGCAAATCGCCAGCGAAGAAATGGGGCTCGGCTCCACCAGCATTTGCTCGGCACTGCTACACGACGTGGTAGAAGACACCGACTATACCGTCGAAGACATCGAAAACATCTTCGGGCCGAAAATCGCGCAAATCGTCGACGGGCTAACCAAAATCTCCGGCGGCATCTTCGGCGACCAAGCCTCTGCACAGACCGAGAACTTCAAGAAACTGCTGCTGACAATGAGCGACGACATCCGCGTCATCCTCATCAAAATCTGCGACCGGCTGCACAACATGCGCACCCTGAGCTCCCAGCCAGCCAACAAACAATACAAAATTGCCGGCGAGACGCTCTATATCTATGCGCCGCTCGCCAACCGCCTCGGCCTCAACAAAATCAAGACCGAGCTCGAAGACCTGAGCTTCAGATACGAGCACCCGGAAGAATATTTCAACATCCAAAAAAAGCTGCAACTCACCCAGGACGATCGCGACAACCTGTTTGAACGCTTCACGGCACCCATCAGGAAAGCCCTCGACGAGAAAGGCATCCAATACGACATCAAGGCGAGGATCAAGACACCTTACTCCATCTGGAACAAAATGCAAAACAAGCATGTGACCTTTGACGACATCTACGACATCCTCGCCGTGCGCATCATTTTCAAGCCCAAAAGCCCCGAAAGCGAAATCAACGAATGCTTCGACATATACATCGCCGCCAATAAAATATACAAGTCACACCCCAACCGCATGCGCGACTGGCTGATGCACCCAAAAGCCAACGGCTACCAGGCACTCCACGTCACACTGATGTCAAAAGAAGGACGATGGATAGAAGTACAAATACGTTCCGAGCGCATGGACGAAATTGCCGAACAAGGATTTGCGGCCCACTGGAAATACAAAGATGGCGACGACACAACCGAAGACGACAACGAACTCAACGACTGGCTGCGCACCATCAAGGAAATCTTGGACGACCCGCAGCCCGACGCGATGGACTTCCTCGATGCCATCAAGCTCAATCTCTTCGCCTCCGAAATCTTCGTCTTTACCCCAAAAGGAGAGATCAGGACCATGCCCGCAGGCTGCACGGCACTCGACTTTGCCTTCCAGATACACACCTTCCTGGGCAGCCATTGCATCGGCGCAAAAGTGAACCACAAACTCGTGCCCTTCAGCTACAAGCTCAAAAGCGGCGACCAAGTGGAAATCCTCGCCTCAAAGTCACAGCATGTGCAGCCCGACTGGGTCAACTTCGTCTATACGGCAAAGGCAAAGGGGAAAATCATGGCGATTCTCAGACGCGAGAACAAAGAAAAGCAAAAAGCCGGCGAAGAACTGCTCAACGCTTTCCTGCGAGAACATCACATTGAGCCGACATCATTTGTGCTCAATAAACTGTGCAAGCTGCACGGGTTTTCCAAGACCGAAGAACTCTTCCTTGCCATCGGCGACAAAACGCTGAAACTCAACAACAAAGACATCAACGAAATACTCAGCAAGAGGAAATCTGTCGAACAAGGACACGGTTGGCGGCGCTATGTACCCTTCTTGCCATCAAAAAAGAAAGGCAACGCAGAGGAAAAGCAAAATTATTTTATCGTCGAGGAGAACTTCAACCGCAAAAAACCGGTCATCATCAACGAAGAAAACATCAACGCATTCGTGTTCCGCAACTGCTGCCATCCCATTCCCGGCGACGACGCATTGGGCTATATTGACGACAAAAAGCACATCGAGATCCACCACCGCGCGTGCCCCGTCGCCGCAAAGCTCAAGTCAAGCTTCGGCAACCGGATCTTAGATGCCAAGTGGGACATGCACCGCCGGCTGCTCTTCGATGCCACCATCCGAATACGCGGCATCGACAGAAAAGGCATGCTGAGAGATGTTTCCGAGGTATTGTCAAACCAATTCAACATCGACATCCGGAGACTGACCGTCTCGAGCAACGAAGGCATTTTCGACGGCATCATTGAAGTGCGCGTACACGAAAGAACGGACCTGAAAGCCATCATGCAGGCACTCAAAAACGTGAAAGGGATGAAAGAAATCGTGTAAAAAGGCTCAAAAAACATAGGCATGAGAGTTACAGTTGACCATCTCACACAACTTTTCAAGGCATTCAACCAAATGTACTTTGACGACCGGCTTCCTCTGCCACGCCTGATGCTCTCGAACTCCAAGACATGCCTAGGCTCGATGAGATGTCGCCGCAGGCGAACGCTTTTCCGCACTGAGAACTACGATTTCACCATCAGGCTGACTACCTTCTACGACATGGATGAAGGCGAGACCCAGAACATACTTTTGCACGAGATGATTCACCTGTACATTGCCTGCAACAACCTCACAGACAGCGCGCCACATGGAAGGATTTTCAGGCGGCTCATGCACGAGCTGAACCGAAAAAGCGGCAGAAACATCACCGTCAGCACATCTACAAAAAACTGGAAACGCAGCACACCGAGAACCAGGTCGAAGAAAAACATACTGGCACTGGTCACCTGCGACGACAAGCATTTCCTGTCAGTCGTCCACTCAAAGTATGTTCAGCAACTCAACCAGCGGCTTCAGCAACAGTCGCCCATCAAACAATATTGCTGGTTCACGACTGACGACGAATTCTTCGACGACTTCCCCGTTGTCCGCTCGCTGCGCGGCAGGAAGGTCTCTGCACAACTTTTCCACGAAAAGACACAAGGCCGGTGCTGGACAAAAGAGCCATGAGGCTTGGAATGTAGGATTTCATCACAACGGCCGGTTCCAGCGCGTGCAAAATATGCTTTTTTACGCTGTCAACTCCTTCGCACGCTTCAAAGCGATGTCAATATGCCCACAAATATTCTCTTCGCCCAATAGCTGATGGAAACCATTGTTCCTCAGCACCTGCTCCACCTTCGGCATAACACCGGAGAGCACGACAATAATGCCGTCGCGCTGACTGGTCTTGCACAGATTCTCCAAGTTATGCAGGCCCGTCGAGTCGATAAAGGGAACCTTTCGCATACGGATGATGCGCACTTTTGGACGGTTGCCGTAGCGCGCCATGATATCCTCGAACCGGTTGCCCGCACCGAAGAAATAGGGGCCGTTGATTTCATAAACTTCCACACCCTCGGGAATGATCAGATGTTCGAGGTCGCCGCGCCCCATGTCAGCATCCTGGTTGAGGTCTATCTCATCTAAAATCAGCTTCACCTCTGTCGTTTCCGCCATTCGCTTCATGAACAGCAGGCAGGCGCAAATCAAGCCGACTTCAATGGCTATGGTCAGGTCGAATATGATGGTCAAGAAAAAGGTCAGCAACAACACCGTAACGTCGCTTTTGGGATTGTGCATCATGGACAGGAACGAGCGCCAACCGCTCATGTTATAAGAAACTACCACGAGCACTCCAGCCAGGCACGCCATCGGGATGTATTGGGCAAGCGGCATGAGGAAGAGGAAAATAAGGAGCAGAACGGCGGCATGGACAATGCCTGCAATGGGCGTCCGGCCACCGTTATTGATGTTGGTCATCGTGCGGGCGATGGCACCTGTGGCAGGAATACCGCCAAAAATAGGCGAAACCACATTGGCAATGCCCTGCCCAATCAACTCCGTGTTGGAATGATGATTATCGCCCGTCACGCCGTCTGCCACCGTCGCAGAGAGCAATGACTCAATTGCACCGAGTACGGCAATCGTGATGGCAGGGCCTATCAGCCCTTTGATAACGTTCCACGAGAGCTCGGGCACTACGGCATCTGGCAAGTTGGCACTGATGCTAAATCTGTCGCCGATGGTTTCAATAGAATCAATGCCGGCAAAACGCTTTAACAACAGCACTATAACTGTCACAATGATGATGGCTATCAAGGACCCGGGGACTTTCCTGCTAAAACGCGGAGTGACGACGATAATCACGATGCTCACCAGCCCCATCAACAGGCTCCAAGGATTGATCTTGTCAATATTCGCAAAATAAACGCCCCATTTCTCAATGAAGTCCGACGGCACAGTCCCCATGCTCATGCCAAAGAGGTCTTTAATCTGCGTCGTAAAGATCGTCACGGCAATGCCACTCGTAAAACCGACCACAATCGGATAAGGAATGTACTTGATGATAGTGCCCAGCCGCAAAATACCCAACAAAATGAGGAAAACACCAGCCATGAGGGTAGCTATCGTCAGGCCTTGAATGCCATATTGCTCAATGATTCCTGCTACGATAACGATGAAAGCTCCCGTGGGACCGCCAATCTGCACTTTGCTCCCGCCCAATGCCGATATGATGAAACCGGCGACAATAGCTGTAATAATACCCTTTTCAGGAGAGACGCCGGATGCGATGCCAAAGGCAATGGCAAGCGGCAAAGCCACAATGCCTACTATCAAACCAGCCATCGCGTCTGCCAGAAATGTTCTACGGTCGTAATTCCTCAACGAAGCCAATGACTGAGGCTGAAAAACACCCTTTACTCGAGTGATAATCTTCTGATTCATCGGATTTTACTTTAAAATTCCTTATGGTAATAAAAACGCTGCAAAATTATGTTTTTAGTCAATAAAAACCAAGAAAAAAGATCTTTTTTTGTCATCAATCCCATAAGATATGTACCATTTAGGCATCATATCTCATGGAATTGAAAAATATAATATACTGATATTCAACGGCTTACAAATTCAACCGACAACTCGCTCCTGCCATCAGCCAGAGGCCTGGCTGGCGCACGGCACCCACATCGTAATAATGGTGATTGGTGAGGTTGTCGGCCTGCACCCAGAACTTGTACTGCCTGCCAGTCCAGACAATTTTCGCATCGATTTTTGCGTAAGGGTGAAAGCCGTTCATACGCTGCTGCCATCGGAAATTCCACGAGGCGGAAAGGTGCCGCCAGATGCGATGGTCGAGTTGGGCAATCACTTTGTGACGCAGATATTCCAATGCATAAAGCGATTTGAAGATTGGCTGGCTGGTCTCGTGACGCTGATGGATAAAGGCGTAGCCGAGTTTGAGCTTTGTGATGAAAAAGCGTTCGCCCAATATCGCCGCAGGTCGCCATGCGGCATCGACGGAAAATCCCATGTTGTCGAGCTTGCCGATGTTGAGCGCATGATACTTGCTCGAAGTTTCTGTCTCATACACCCAGTCAATCATGTTTGTGCCTTTGCTGTAGAACGTGTTGAGCGTCGCTGCCAGGCCTTTGTGCCTGAATTGTGCGCTGATTTTGAGCATGTCGGTGCGTTCTGGCAATAGGTGAAGGTCGCCTTGTTGCACGGAATTGTTGGTGTACAAGTCGGTGTAGGTCGGCATTCGAAGCGCCTTGTTCCACGATGCGCATAATTTCCAACTTGGATTGGGTCGATAACTCACGTCGATTCCGGGATAGAGCCTGAATTTGCCGTCGAGTCCTGTGTTTTGATTGGCAAGCAGACCCATGGAAAGAGTTAGTTTGTCGAGGATGAAATTATGCTCAAGAAACAGGCTGTTGTTCGTCCTATCGCCCCGCCTTTGGTATTGTCGGTTGGTCTTGGGGATGTCTCGCCAGTGCTCTTGAGCCATCATTTCGCCGAGTGCAGTGCTGAGAATCCGCTCACGCCGCACATCGGCACCGATTGCCGTCTTTCCCAGAGTCCAAGTGTAATAGCCGTTGAGCGAAACCCCGAAGACATCGTTTCTATGGTAGTTTTCGCCCGCTGCGGCACCGGCGGTGCCCCTGATGAGTTGATAGTGGTCATAGTCACGGTGCCAATAGAGCGACGGCAAGA
>ONQK01000071.1 GCA_900319895.1 uncultured Prevotella sp.
GCCTTGGTCTGGGCATTTTCGAGCTATTTTTTCATCATCATCGCAGCAGGACACATCTGGAAAGTCATGGCCTTGGCATATTTACCCCCGATGATTGCCGGGTTGGTGCTGGCATACCGGGGGCGACTATTGCCGGGATTCATCGTGACAGCTATTTTTACGGCTTTTGAAGTCAGTGCGAACCATGTCCAGATGACCTATTATTATTTGATCGTGATATTGTTGATGGTGGTGGCTTTTGGCATCGAAGCCGTCAGGAAAAAGCAGTTGAGGAGTTTTTGGAAGGCTTCTGCCGTCTGTCTGGTAGCTGCTTTAATCGGTGTCTTGTTCAATATCTCGAATTTATACCACACTTGGCAATACCAGAAAGAGTCGATGCGCGGCAAGAGCGAGCTGGTGAAACCTTCGTCGGCCAATCAGACGGACAGTGGCCTCGAGCGCGACTACATTACGCATTGGAGCTACGGCATAGATGAAACGTGGACCTTGCTGGTGCCCAATACAAAAGGCGGCGCATCAGTGCCTTTGGCGGCGAGTGAGCGAGCGATGGAGAAGGCAAACAGCGATTTCATGCCTATTTACCAGCAAATCGGACAATATTGGGGCGAGCAGCCCGGCACGAGCGGCCCGGTGTATGTCGGTGCGTTTGTGTTGTTCCTGTTCGTCTTAGGACTTTTCATCGTCAAAGGTCCGATGAAATGGGCGTTATTGCTGGCAACCATCCTGTCCGTCCTGCTGTCTTGGGGCAAAAATTTCATGCCATTGACCGACTTTTTCATCGATTACGTTCCCCTTTACTCAAAATTTCGCACCGTGGCCTCGATTTTAGTCGTGGCAGAGTTTACCATTCCACTGCTGGCAATGCTTGCCTTGAAAGAATTGGTCGAATCGCCTGACTTGCTGAGAAACAACCGCAAGTGGGTAGGCTTGAGCTTTGCGTTGACGGCGGGCATGGCAGTGCTGTTTGCCTTAATGCCCTCGGTATTCTTTTCCGACTTTATCTCCTCGGCTGAGCTGGCGGGCTTGTCCCAGTTGCCTGCGGAATACCTGAATCCAATAAAGAACAATCTCCGTGAGATGCGCATGGCCGTCTTCACGGCAGATTGCTGGCGCTCGTTCTGGATAATTGCCGTGGGCGTCGGGCTTCTGGTGCTGTATGCGATGCGCAAGCTGAGCGCGCCCTATATGGTGTCGGCGCTTTTCGTGTTGTGCCTTGCCGACATGTGGACAGTGAACAAGCGCTATCTGAACGATGAGATGTTCGTAGATAAGATGCAACGTGAACAACCCATCCAAAAGACAGCCGCTGACGAGCAGATCCTGATGGACCGCTCGCTGTATTATCGTGTGCTGAACTTGGCGTCCAACACCTTCAATGAGAATGAGACGAGCTATTACCACAAGAGCCTGGGTGGCTATCATGCTGCCAAACTTCGCCGCTATCAAGAGTTGACAGAAAGATACCTGGTGGCGGAGATGCAGAAAATAATGCCAGTGATAGCAGACGTCCAAGGCGACATGACGCGGGTGCCAGGCGACTCCTTGTATCCTGTCATCAACATGCTCAATGCCAAATATTTCATCCTCCCCTTGACAGGCGACCAGCGTACAGTGCCCCTGCAAAATCCTTATGCCTACGGAAATGCGTGGTTTGTGGACCGGATTTATTATGCGGACAATGCCAATGAGGAGCTGGACATGCTGGGTAAAATCAATCTGCGGCGCGCGGCGGTGGCAGACAGACGGTTTGAGAGCGTCTTAGGGCAGGCCAAGCCGAGCGAGGGGCAAAACGAAGTGGAACTGACCGATTACGAGCCCAATCGCCTGAGATACACGGTCAATACGGAACAGGGCGGGCTGTTGGTCTTCTCTGAAATCTATTATCCGGGCTGGACCGCGCTGGTCGATGGCCAGGAAGTGCCCTTGGGGCGTGTGAACTATGTGCTCCGTGCCTTGCAGATGAAGCCGGGCAAGCATGTGGTCGAACTCAATTTCTATCCTAAGAGCATCAAAAAGACCGAAACCGTAGCTTATGCAGCTTACGCCGTGTTGTTGTTGAGCTTGCTGTTCCTTTTGTTCCGGACTTGGAAAAGGCATTCTCAGAAAGGCGTAGCACAATGATAGCGGTTTGGGCTGCCGCTACGTCTCAATCCAAGTGAACGTCCTTGACGCCCGTCTGGTTTTATCCTACAGGGAGATGATGCCTCTCCATGAGGCAATTTCAATGGCTTTTTCAAGCATTAGATTGTGGTCGAAAGCCAACCGTGGAACGTCTTCGATCCGGAACCATCTTGCCTCAGCGGCATCGTCGGCTCCTTTCACCGACGGCTTCCCGTCTACCGCAGTGCAGTAGGTTAGGGTGACAATGCGCTCGCGCGGATCCCTGTCAACATCGGCAAAGGCACCAACTTGCCACACTTTGTCAGCCCGCAGCCCAGTCTCCTCAAGCAACTCGCGGCGCGCGGCGTCTTCTGCGCTCTCGTCAATGTTCATAAAGCCGCCAGGAAAGGCCCAATAGCCGGCGAAAGGGTAGTTGCTGCGCTTGATGAGCAATACGTAGACTGCCTCTGGGCATCGTGCGAAAACGATACAGTCAGCCGTTACTGCCGGATGAGGATATTTGTAGGTGTACATGCAATAATTTGATGATGAAGAATGATCGAAACTGGGGGCAAAGATATGATTTTTTGGCGATATTTTGTTGAAAAACAGCCGAAAATCTGTAATTTTGCGGTATGAAATTAATGACAGAAGTACAAATTGCCCCAGCGCCGTTTACGATTGAGCCGTGCGAGCAGATGCTGTTTGTGGGTTCATGTTTTGCGGACTATATGGGCAAACGGTTTGCTGCCGAAAAGTTCCGTACTTTGATCAATCCCTATGGTGTGATGTACAACCCTGCCAGCCTTTGGCATACGGTGGAGCGCTGTGCAGACTTCACGCCGCGCGTCTCGGTGTTGACCTTGGGCACCAATCGGGTCTACCGGCTTCGTGAGACGGGCGAAATAGTGGACAATTGTCAAAAACGTCCGGCAAAATTGTTTGAGGAAGAGCCGTTGAGCCTTTCGGACTGTGTGTGCTACCTCTCGCAATGCATTGATTCGCTTTTGTGCCGGCATCCAGAGGCGCGTGTGGTGTTGACGGTCAGCCCTGTGCGGTATGCCAAATATGGCTTCCATGGCAGCCGCCTGTCGAAAGCCGTGCTGCTGCTTGCCGTTGACCAGGCCGTGCAAAAATATGGCGAGAAAGTGAGCTATTTCCCTGCCTACGAACTGATGAACGATGAGTTGCGCGACTACCGTTTTTATGCCGCCGACATGCTGCACCCGAGCGAGCAAGCTGTCGACTATATCTTTCAGCGCTTTGCCGACACCTATTTCAGCGCCGCCACAAAGGAGTTCTTGGTGCGATGGAAGCCCTTGAAAGAGGCATTGGCACATCGCCCTTTCCGGCCGGAATCGCCCGAACATCGCCATTTCATGGAGCAGGTCAACCAATCCATAGCCCTGCTCTCGCAACAATATCCAGATTTTGAACTTTAAAAATGATTGTAATGCCATGACCTATACCATAGACCATCTCACAAGCCTCATCGGGGCGCGCCGCTGGGGCACACGCCCTTGTCGGATTGCCTTCTTGCTGACCGACAGCCGCTCGCTGCGCTTTCCCGAGGAGACCCTGTTCTTTGCTTTGCGCACAACGCGAAATGACGGGCATCAATACATCGCCGAACTTTATGAGCGTGGCGTGCGCAACTTTGTCGTGGATCATCTGCCCGAGCAAGTGGAGGATAAATATTCAGAGGCAAACTTCCTTTGTGTAGACCATGTGCTTGGCGCATTGCAGCAAATAGCCAGGAATCATCGCCAATGTTTCCAAGTCCCGGTGGTGGGGGTGACGGGAAGTAACGGCAAAACCATTGTCAAGGAATGGATTTACCAGATATTGTCCGACGAAAAAGTCATCACCCGCTCACCACGCAGCTATAACTCACAAATAGGCGTTCCGCTATCGGTGTGGAACCTTGATGAGCAAACGCAATTGGGCGTTTTTGAGGCAGGCGTCAGCCAGCCGGGCGAGATGGAGGCCTTGCAACAAATCATTCAACCTACGATTGCCGTACTGACCAGTCTTGGTACGGCTCACCAAGAAAACTTCTCCTCTTTCAGGGAGAAGTGCATGGAGAAGTTGCGTCTCTTCCAAGGGGCGGGAACCATGGTTTATTGCCAAGATGACAGCCTTATTGCTCAGTGCATCAAGTCGTCGTGTCTGACGGCTGTGCCGCTCACTTGGTCGTTGACGGACAAGGGGGCGGCGATGTACATCGAAAACGTTGAGAAAAAGGGCTTTTCCACGCATGTCGACTATGTTTTCAAAGGTGAAAAAGCCAGCTATAGACTGCCGTTCATTGACGAAGCCTCAGTCCACAACTCCATCATTTGTGCCATTATCGCCTTGTACTTGGGCCTCAGTACCGAAAAACTGGCTGCAGCGATGCAGCATTTGGAGCGCATAGGCATGCGTCTTGAAGTAAAAGAAGGTCGCAACGGGTGTACACTCATCAACGACAGCTACAATTCAGATGTCAACTCGCTCGACATCGCCCTCGACTTCATGAACCGCCGGCCCGACCACCAGGCAAGAAGCCGGACTCTCATCCTCAGCGATATTGAGCAGACGGGGAGATGCCCAGAAGAACTTTATCAAGAGGTGTCGAAATTGGCTGCCGAGCGAAGCATTAGGACATTCATCGGAATCGGCACAACCATCGCCGCACAGCAACAGCACATTCAAATACCCGTCAAACACTTCTTCGACACCACGGAGCAACTACTGCGTAGCGGGCTGCTTGGCAGGTTGCGCAATGAAGTCGTGCTCATCAAAGGGGCGCGCCGGTTTGGCTTTGAGAAAATAACGGAAACCCTCGCGCAACAAGTGCACGAAACGACTCTTGAAGTGAACCTTAATGCCGTGGTGGAGAACTTAAACCATTACCGCAATCACCTCAAGCCCGGCACCAAAATCACTTGTATGATTAAGGCAGACGGATATGGGACAGGGGCGGTGGAAATCGCCAAAACACTGCAAGAGCATAGGGTCGACTACCTCGCTGTTGCTGTTGCTGACGAAGGAATGACCCTGCGCCGAAACGGGATAACGAGCAATATTATCATTATGAACCCTGAAATCAATGCGCTCAAGCTACTTTTCGACTATAACCTTGAGCCGGAGGTCTACAATTTTAGGATCCTCAACGCCCTTATTGCCGAGGCAGGGCGCCATGGCATCACAGGGCTGCCCGTCCACATCAAGCTCGACACGGGCATGCATCGTCTGGGATTCCATCCCGTCAATGACATGCAGCAGCTTGTCAATTGCCTCAAACACCAAAAAGCGATTATCCCGAAATCGGTCTTTTCGCACTTCGCCGGTGCCGATGCCGACGAATTCGACTCATTCTCAGCCTCACAATTTGAACTCTTCGACAAGGCGAGCCAGGAACTACAAGCCGCTTTCAGCCACAGAATCCTGCGGCACATCTGCAATTCTGCTGCCATCGAACATTTCCCGCAGTATCATCTGGACATGTGCCGCCTCGGGCTCGGGCTCTATGGCATCAACCCTAGAACCAACCAACTCATGCACAACGTGGCGACATTGAAAACCACCATATTGCAAATCCGAGACGTCGAGGCCAACCAAACCGTTGGCTATAGCCGTCGTGAGACTTTGCAGAACGACGCACGCATTGCAGCCATTCCCATCGGGTATGCCGACGGCCTGAACCGCAGGCTCGGCAACCGCCGCTGCCATTGTTTGGTCAATGGACAGCCGGCATCGTATGTCGGTAATATATGTATGGATGTGGCACTCATTGATGTGACCGGCATCGTGTGCCAGGAAGGCGACACCGTTGAAATTTTTGGCGACCAACTGCCCGTTACGGTGTTGTCCGACCAATTGGAGACAATTCCTTATGAAGTGCTTACGGGGATCAGCAACCGGGTAAAGCGGGTATATTTCCAAGACTAACCCTCTTTCGTGGTAGGAGCATTAAACATAAGACGAGGCAGTCGAATTGTATTTGACAATCGGCTGCCTCGTAATTTTACACGCTTTTCCCGTCCTTTTATATCTTTCCGATGATTCCCTTTGAGGTGCTGGTCAGGAATTGAATGACAGTTTGCCTCTCCTCGGAGGGTGGAATCTGCTGTTTGATCTGATTGATGGCATCAAAGAGGCTTGTTTGGCCGTTGAACACAAGGCGGTAGGCGTTGGCCAGGTGCTTGACGGTCTTCTCGTCGATGCCCAATGATTGACAGATGTGCTTATTGATGCTGGCGTATGCGATGGGCTTGCCGTTGGCGATGATGAAAGGAGGGATGTCTTTGGAGAATGTGCATCCGGCTTGTATCATGGCACCTTTGCCGACCCTTGTGCCGGCGTTTTCGATGACGCTTGACGAGAAAATCACACCGTCGTCAATGAAGCAGTCGCCGGCAATCTTCGTGCCGTAGCCCAAGACGCACTGGTTGCCCATCTTGGTGTCGTGTGAGATGTGGGCGCCTTCCATGAGGCAGTTGCCGTTGCCAATGACGGTCTTGCCGTCGGCATGTGTTGCACGGTTGATGACTACGTTTTCGCGTATGATGTTCTCATTGCCGATGACGAGCTGGCTGTCTTCGCCTTTAAAGTCGAAGTCTTGCGGCAGCGCGCCGAGGACAGAGCCTTGGTGTACGGTGTTGTTCTTGCCCATTCGCGTGCCGTTCATGATGCTGACGAAAGGGTAGATGGTGCAACCGTCGCCGATTTCCACGTCGCCTTCGATGTAGGCGAAAGGGTAGATCTTGCAGTTTTCGCCGATTTTCGCTTTGGGGTCGATTTCGGCTTTTGGGCTTATATCAGTCATAATTTTGATTCTGTTAGTTTGGTTGATGGATTCGATTTTATTTTCTCCCGCCTCCTAATGCGCTGTATAGGTTGACTACTGCCTGCATCTTATGGAAGTCGTCGACTACTTTTGAGAGCTGTGCATTGAGTAGCCCTTGTTGTGCGGTGATGACTTCGAGGTATGAGCTGCTGCCCATCTGGAAGAGGTCTTTGGTGTATTCAATGTTACGTTCAAGTATTTCAATCTGCTGGCCCTCCAGCTGGCTTTTTTCTTGACTGGCATTGTAGAGCACCAGGGCGTTGCTGACCTCACCTCCGGCCTTGAAAATGGCGTTTTGCCATGTGTTATAGGCTTGTTCGTACTGCATTTTTGCCACTTTGAGGCCTGCGATGATTTGTCCGCGTTGGAAAATCGGTTGTACGAGGCTGGCAACTGCCGAGAGCAGGATTTTTCCGGGGTTCACAATACCCATTCCGCTGCTGTTGGTGTATGAGCCGGTGCCGTTGATGGTGATGTTGGGGTAGAATCGGCTGCGTGCAGTGTTCACGTTGTAGAAACATTGCGCCAATTGCATCTCGGCGGCATGCACGTCGGCGCGGTTTGCCAACAGTTGCAGGCCAATGCCCGTGGCAAGGTCTGCGGGCAGGTTCTGGTCTTCCAGTTTCCCGCGCGGTATGCTTTGTGCCGCTTGTCCAATGAGTACGGAAAGGGCGTTCTCTGTCTCTCTGATTTGGCGGCGGACGTCGGCGGCTTGTGCCTGGATGGCATAGTAGTTGGATTCTGCCGTCGCCACTCCGGTCTCTCGACCCCTGCCGAGCTCTTTTTGCAGTTTCATCATTTCCCAAGTATCTTTCATGAGCGACTGCATGTTGTTGACGATTTCTTGTTGTCGGTCAAGCATGAGCAGGGTGTAATACAGGTTGGCAACGCCGCAGATGATGTTGGTTTGCACCACGACTTGGTAGTCTTTGGTAGCCAGCAGTGCCATTTGTGCCGACCGCTTTTGGTTGAGCAGGTTGCCAAAAAGGTCGAGGCTCCAACTGGCGGTTATGGGCAGCGAGTAGGTCTTGGTGGCAGGGTTGCCGTCCCACGAAGCGATGGTGCCTTGTGGAGTGAAGGTGAGTGCTGGCAGGAAAGCCAGTTTTGCCACTTTCAGCTGTTCTTCGACTATTTTTACGTTTAGGGCTGCATTGAGCAGGTCTGCGTTGTTTTCGAGTGCTTGCCCGATGAGTCTTTGCAGCTGCGGGTCGGTGAATAGGCTGCGCCAGGGCATGTTGCCAAAGCTTGTGGTGTCGTTGACAATCAGTGTGTCTGCGTCTGACAATGCGTCGCGGACGATGCCGCGCGCATTGACCTCGGGCCGCTCGTATTTGTTGTATAGCCCGCAGCTGCTGACCATTCCGGCAGCCAGTACGATGGTTAATATCTTTTTAAGCTTCATGTTTGTTCCTCTAATGTTAAAAATTAATTGTTGGTGCGATTGGCATATTGGCTCAGCTCGGCATCCAGTTCGCTGGTGTCGTATTCTTCGAACACCAGTGGCTTGATTTTCTCTTGCAGCGCTTGGAAGATGACGAAGAGTGCCGGAACGATGAAGATTTGGCAAATCGTGCCGATGAGCATGCCGCCCACTGCCGCCGCGCCCAGGGTCTGGTTCCCGTTTTTGCCCACGCCGCTTGCAAACATCATGGGCAGCAGACCGATGATCATGGCGAGCGAGGTCATGAGGATGGGGCGCAGACGTGCTCCGGCTCCGAGGACGGCGGACCAGGTCAGCGCCATGCCTGTCTGTCGGCGTTCCAGTGCAAATTGTACAATCAAAATGGCGTTTTTGGCCAACAAGCCGATGAGCATGATGAGTGAAATCTGCATGTAGATGTCGTTGGCATGTCCAAATATGGTGGTGAAGAGGAAGGCGCCTGCCAGTCCAAACGGGACGGAGAGGATCACTGACAATGGGAGCAGGTAGCTCTCGTATTGTGCTGCCAAGATCAAGTAGATGAACAGGATACACAAGACGAAGATCAGGTAGGTGGAGCCACTTGCGGAGGCCTCCTCGCGGGTCAGGCCCGAATATTCATAGGCATATCCCGGCGGCAAGACTTGTGCAGCCACTTCTTCGGCTATCTTGATGGCTTGGCCGTTGGAAACGCCTGAGGCAGTGACTCCTGTGACGTTGATGGAGGTGAAAAGGTTGAAGCGGTTGATGTTCGCCGGCCCGTAAACGCGTTTCATGGTGCAGAATTCCTGCACGGGTGCCATTCCGCCTGGGGTGCGCACATAAATGCTGTTGAGCGACTCCGGTGTGGCTCTTGTTTCTGGTGAGCCTTGGATCATTACACGGTAAAGTTTGCCATAGGCGTTGAAGTTTGAGGCATACAAACCTCCGTAATAGCCTTGAAGTGTGCTGAGCACTAGTGTCGGGGATATGTTGGCCTGCTTGCATTTGGCGACATCGACATCCAGCATATATTGCGGATAGTTCGGGTTGTAGGTTGTCATCACCATGGTGAACTCCGGCCGTTTGTTCAGTTCGGCGATATAGTCGGTGACCACTTTGTAGAATTTGTTCAGGTCGCCGCCGGTCCTGTCTTGCATGACGATGGACAGGCCTCCGCTGACGGAGTAGCCTTGAATCATCGGTGGTGCTGACGCGAAGATTTGGGCATCTTTGATGTGTGCCGTCTTCATGAAAATTTGTGCGGCGACCATTTGTGCATCCATGGGGTTGATGAAAAACCGCCATACACCGTCGCCTTCCCATAGGCCGCTGAGCTTCCACCATAAGCCTTTTTGGCGCTCGGAGAATGGTTTTAGCTTGACGATGAAGGTGGCCTGGTCTGAGCCGGCACCTGCCATGAAGCTGTAGCCTTGTAATTGTTCGCGGCTTTGGACGGCAGGGTCTGCTGCCAGTATGGAGTCGACCTGGTTGATGATCTGGCGTGTGCGGGCTGCCGATGTCGCGGGCGGCATGCTGACCATACAGAATATCGTTCCGGTGTCCTCGTCAGGCACCAAGCCTGTTTTGGCAATTTCCATGCTCCCCCACAGTCCGGCGATGCCCAGAACTACTGCCAGCCCGATGATTATGGGCTTGCGGATGCTGCGCTCCACGCCTTTTTTGTATTTCTCCACGATTTTCTCGTATGAGGTGTTGAAAGCCAAGTGGAAGCGGTCGATTCTCGACATCTTCTTTTCATGTCCTTCCTTGTCGTGTGGCTTCAGGAAGATGGCGCAGAGGGCTGGTGAGAGCGTCAAGGCGTTGAGGGCGGAGATGAAGATGGATACCGCCATGGTGATACCAAATTCACGATAGAAAGTACCGCTCGTTCCGCCGATGAATGATACGGGGATGAACACTGATGCCATGACCAGTGTGATGGAGATGATGGCACTGGAAATCTCGTTCATGGCATCGATAGAGGCCGTTAATGCTCTTTTATAGCCCTGGTCGAGCTTGGCATGTACGGCTTCAACCACCACGATGGCATCGTCGACCACGATGGCAATGGCAAGCAGCAGGGCGGAAAGGGTCAAGAGGTTGATGGAGAAGCCGAAGAGCTTGAGGAAGAAGAACGTGCCGATAAGTGATACCGGAACGGCAATCATGGGAATCAGCGTTGAGCGGAAATCTTGCAGGAAGATGTAAACCACGAAGAACACCAACAGCAGCGTCAGGATGAGGGTGAAAATCACCTCTTCTATGGCTGCATAGAGGAACTCGGTCACGTCGTAATTGATTTTATACTTCATGCCCGGCGGGAAGTTCTTGGCTTGGTTCTCCAACTCGTTTTTCACTTGCTTGGCAATCTCGTTGGCGTTTGAGCCTGCAATCTGTTGCACCATGCCCATTACCGAGGGGATGTTGTCGTTGCGCATCGAGACGGAGTACTGCATGCCGCCCAACTCGATCTTTGCCACGTCTTTGAGCTTGAGGGTCTGTCCGCTTTGATTGCTGGAGATGATGATGTCCCCAAATTCTTCTGCCGTCTTCAGCCTTCCGCGATAGCGCATGGAATATTCGTATGCCACGTCTGACAGCTCTCCAAACGAGCCCGGAGCCGCCTCAATGTTCTGCTCAGCCAAGGCGCCGCTGATGTCGGAGGGCATCAGCCCGTATTGTTTCATGACGTCGGGTTTGAGCCAAATACGCATGGAATAGGTCTTCATGCCTGGGCTCATCACATCGCCTACGCCTTGGATACGCTTGATGGCAGGAATGATGTTGATGTTGGCATAGTTGGTCAGGAATTCGTCGTCGTACCTGCCGTCTGAGGTCAAGGTGTACATCATCACTTGTGAGGTCTGGCGCTTGGTCACCGTCACACCGATGCGTGTCACCTCGGCGGGCATGAATGCCATGGCCTGCTGCACTCGGTTTTGTACGTTGACCGCACACATGTCCGCGTTCATGCCTTGGCGGAACAGGATGGAGATGGAGGCGGAGCCCGACGAAGCTGTCGATGAAATGTAGTCCATGCCTTCAACGCCGTTGATGCTTTCCTCAAGGGGTGTGATGACGGAGTTTTTAACCGTTTCAGCATCGGCACCAGGGTAGCTGGTGTATACCATCACCGTCGGTGGCGCGATGTCTGGATATTGCTCGATGGGGAGTGTGGTCAGGCCAATGAAACCCAGTATCACGATAACGATGGAAATCACCGTCGAGAGCACCGGGCGCTTGATAAATGCTGTAAAAGTCATATGCTTTCAGTATACGTTTTGAGAAATTTCTTATTTTGACATCTTTCTTTTTGCTTTCCATGAACCGAGCTTCATGCCTAGGATGAAAGTCAGGACGATGATGGCTATTGCGACTGCGCCTCCAATGAGGACGGCGGTCAGCATGCCCTTTTGGCCCGTTGCCTCGATAATGTCGCCTGCCGTCATGGCCTTGGCTTGCTCCTCGATCTTTTTCTGGTAGCGTTCAGGGGTGATGGGCACAATGTCCATGCCGTCGGTGAGCTTGGTGATGCCGTTGGTCACATATTTGTCGCCGGCTTTCACGCCTTCGGTGACGATGTATTGGGTGCCGTTGGTTTGTGGGTCGACCTTGATTTCTGTGTATCTTGCCTTGTTGTCTTTGCCGAGAAGGTATACAAAATGTTTGTCTTGCACTTCCAAAACGCATTCTTGCGGGATGAGGATCTCGTCGGTGCTCGCCCGGGGAACGATGATCGAGCTGGAGCCGCCGCTCTTCAAAAGTCCCTGCGGGTTGGGGAAACGGGCAATGATCTGGACGGCACCGGTGGTTGGGTCGATAACACCGCTCACTTTATGGATGCGCCCTTCCTCATTGAACAGGCTGCCGTCGGTGAGCTGGAGCTTGACAGGGGGCATCTTGGCTATGGCATTGCTCATGCTGCCTGCTGTCTTGGTCATCTCCAAAATGTCTTTCTCGTTCATGGAGAAGTATACTTCCATGGAACTGTTGTCGGAAACTGTCGTTAGAGGCTGTTGGATGGAGCCGCTGACCAGTGCGCCGACCTTGTAGGGGATATTGCCGACGACGCCCTTGGCCGGACTTTTTACATAGCAGAAATTCAGGGCCTCGCGTGCGCCGGCCAGGGCTGCCTGCGCTTGTGCCAACTGGGCTTTTGCACTTTGGTATGTATTTTCTGTGGCTTGTAGCTCAAATTTTCCCACAACATTTTTCTCAAACAGCTGTTTGCTGTTTTCATAGGTCAATTTTGCTGTGTTGACCTGTGATTGTGCAGTGTTGACGGCTGCTTGCGCCTGTCTTACTTGTGCTTGGGCTGCTTCGTTGTCGATGACGAATAGCAGTTGCCCAACGCCAACCTTTTGTCCTTCTTGTACGCAAACGCGTGTGATGAAGCCCGATGCCTTGGGGCGGATTTCAACGTCTTGTACACCCTTGATGGTCGCAGGATAAGTGGATTTCATGTCTGCGTTAGATGCACTGATGGCTACTACTGGAAATTCGTTGTCGCCAAAACTTGGTATTCCGCCGCCTTTTCCACATGAGGCAACAAAAGCAGCAACCGCTGCCATGAATAAAAAATGTCTTGCTTTCATATATTTGTTTGTTTTTTTGTTGTCGAAAATGGTTCGTATGTCTTGCCTTTCCATTGAGCTCCCGTTTTTGTCTTATGCTTGTTTGTTTTACGCCTGAAAACTTTTTTGCACTTTTAAGTTTTCAGTTTGCAAAGGTACATATTATTTTTCATAATGGGGCATTCGTCAGCATTTATTTAACATTAATTACAGATAGTCCGGCTTAGGTGCCGGCGTCTTCAAGACACGGGCTTTAATCCCATTTTCCGTGCCTCTTCAATCAATAATTGCATGAGGGGCTCGCGTTGGTTGGGCACTTTGTTGTCTAAAACGGCGTCTTTCATGCATTTTTTCAGCATGCCGACTTGTTGTGAGGGCGGAAGGTTGAAGATTTCCATCACTTCGTTGCCGTCGATCACTGGTTGCAGCTCACGTTGCCAATCCCGTTGCTTGAGGTCTGAGAGTTTTTCTCTTACGATGCGGAAATTGTCCAGGAAACGTTGTTTGCGTACCTCATTTTTGCTGGTAATGTCGGCTTCACACAGTATGATGAGGTCGTCGATGTCCTCGCCGGCATCGTTGATGAGGCGACGGACGGCGCTGTCGGTGACAATGTCGTCGGAAATGGCGATGGGGCGCATGTGCAGGTCGACCAGCTTTTGTACATATTTCATCTTAGCATCCATGGGCAGCTTGTTGCGTCGAAAAATTAGGGGGATCATCTTGGCACCGACAAAATTGTGGTTGTGGAACGTCCAGCCTGCCGCAGGGTCCCATCGCTTGCTGCGCGTCTTGCCAATGTCGTGGAAAAGGGCCGCCCACCTGAGCCAGAGGAAACGGCTGGTGTCTGCCTGGCCTTCTTGTCCCTTGGAAAGGTCGTCTTGTTGCTTCCGGGCAATGTTGTCAACCACTTCCAAAGTGTGGTAAAAATTGTTTTTATGCGACCGGCCGTTTCTTGTCTCCACGATGTCCAGTGCTGTTAGTTCTGGTAAGATCAACTGTAGCAGGCCGCTTCGATGCAAGTCGACCAGTCCTTTGCTCGGCCGGCGTGTCATCATGATTTTGTTCAACTCATCGGCAATGCGCTCTTTGCTGATGATGTTGATGCGATGGGCATTGCGCTCAAGGGCACTGAAAGTCTTGTCTTCAATGAAGAAATTGAGTTGTGCGGCAAATCGGACACATCTGAGCATCCGCAGCGGGTCGTCGGAGAAGGTGATGTCGGGGTCGAGCGGCGTGCGGATGATGCCGTCTTCCATGTCGGCCAGACCGTCAAAGGGGTCGACCAATTCTCCAAATCGTTCGGCATTGAGGCAGATGGCAAGGGCATTGATGGTGAAGTCCCTCCTGTTTTGGTCGTCTTCAAGCGTACCGTCCTCGACGATGGGTTTGCGCGAGTCGTGGCGGTAGCTTTCCTTTCTGGCACCAACGAATTCTATTTCCATGTCTCCGTACTTTACTTGCGCGGTGCCGAAGTTGCGGAAAACGCTTAAATGGGCATGCTTGCCCAGCTCTTTTTTCAGCTCTTCTGCCACGAGGATGCCGTTGCCGACGACAACAACGTCGATGTCGCCTGATTTTCGCTCTAGGAAGATGTCGCGCACATAGCCGCCCACGACATAGCATTCTACGCCTAATCTGTCTGCCACCAGCGAAATCTTGTGGAAGATTCCGCGGTCGAGAATTTTAGCAAGTTCTTCGTCTGAATAGAATTTCATCTTGTTGATACTCAATTGTTTGCTTTGTAAAGATGCCCGTTGCCTTGGAATTGCCTCAAAAACGTGATTTGATGCACTGTGTGAGGCTGTCTTGAAGATGGACTAAGGGCTGATGGCCTATGATGTATTCGGTATTGTCCACCTTAATTATTTATATGGGCACAGTAATTGTCTAGCCTCGGCATGCCACTTTCACCTTGGGGCGAATCCTGCTTTTTCTTGATGATTCATGCCGTTGGAGACTGCCCTGGCTTGCCGAAGCCCTGGGTAAACAGTGCCGATATGGCAATAGAAGCCGTTGGCGCATATATTCAAACGTCTGACCTTTCCTCTCATGCCTCCTTTTATCAGTGCCGATGGACGATATTACAATCTGCCCGACTCTCCACGGAGCAGGTTCATGAATTCTTCGCGTGTCTTGGCTTGGTTGAAGGCACCGGAGAAGTCGCTGGTCGTTGTGATGGAATTCCTCTTTTCCACGCCTCGCATTTGCATGCACATGTGTTTCGCTTCTACAACAACCATTACGCCTAGCGGCTTGAGGGCATCCTCGATACAGTCTTTAATCTGTTGGGTCATCCTTTCCTGCACCTGCAGCCGATGGCTGAAAATGTCGACGACGCGGGCGATTTTGCTCAGCCCGGTGATGTGCCCGTCGGGAATGTATGCCACATGTACTTTCCCGTAGAAGGGCAGCATGTGGTGCTCGCACAATGAGAAGAAGTCGATGTCTTTGACGATGACCATCTGGTTGTATTTTTCCTCAAAGAGTGCATCGCGCAACACTTGATGAGCATCTTGAAAATAGCCGCGGGTCAATATTTGCATGGCCTTGGCCACCCGCATGGGTGTTTTCTGGAGCCCCTCACGCTCGAGGTCTTCGCCCAGCAGGGTGATGATTTCCTTGTAGTGTTCCGACAGGCTGTCCAGGCCATCGCGGAATTGCGTCTCTGGATTCATTTTTACTTTTTTAATTAAACATTTAGTGTCGTTTTATCTCACAATAATCATTTCTTTGACGATGGATGCCGACTTGAAGCCTTCCCTCTTCAGCCGGTTCAGCATTTGCAGGGCATCTCCGTGGTTATGGAAAGTGCCTACGAGACATCTCCACCTGGGAGACTGGAAATGCGGGTATACATCTATGCTGGGGAAGATTGACTTGACCTTGTTGGCCGCCTCATGTGCCCCGTTTTTCCCGATTCTGTTGTTCGGACCTGTGTAAACCTGGATGCGGTAGCCTTGTACTTTTCGGCTGCCTTGAATCATCTTCTTGCTGCGGTCCACCTCGCCCGTCTTTTCGTTGATGCCGCCATTGGGCAACACCGTCTTGTAGGAAATGTCGGACTTGTGCTCATCTTTATTCGCATTCTCCTCCGTCTCTTTTTCCTCGTTTGGCTCTTTTTCGCTTGGGGCCTTTTTGTCTTCTGGTAGGATGATGGGCTTTTTGGTGACAATGATTTTGCCGTTGATGAGCGAGTCGATTTCCGAACTTTGCGTGACCTTGACAATTCCTTTTCCGGCCTCTCTTTTTTGGAGGCTGTCAAGGAATGTCTGTGCTTTGGTGCTGCCAGCTATTCCAAAGGCTGTCAACAGCGTGAGAATCAGGTGTTTCATCGTTTTGAGTTTCGGTTTACTGTATTTGTGAAATGTTTTAGCAGGTTGTGCCTATTGCCATGCATCGATGATGCCTCTGAAATCGTCGGCTTTAAGCGATGCGCCGCCGATGAGGCCGCCGTCGATGTTGGGCTTTGCAAAAAGCTCCGGCGCGTTGCTGGCCTTGCAGCTTCCGCCATAGAGTATGCTGGTCTGCTGGGCAATGTCCTGGCCGTATTGGTCGGCGATGACTTGTCGAATGAATGCATGGATTTCCTCTGCCTGCTCGGCAGTCGCTGTTTTTCCTGTTCCGATGGCCCAGATGGGTTCGTATGCGATGATGACTTGTTTGAATTCTTCGGCGGAGAGGTTGAACACGGATTCTTCCAGTTCGGCTTTTACCACCTCGTTTTGCTTGTCGGATTCGCGCTGGGCAAGTGTCTCACCGATGCAGAAGATGACTTTCAACCCGTTTTTCAACGCCAACAATACTTTTTCCTTGAGTATTTCGGGTGTCTCGTGGTAGTATTCTCTGCGTTCCGAGTGCCCGATGATGACGTATCTTGCGCCGGTGCTCTTGATCATTTCTGCGCTGACTTCTCCGGTGAAGGCCCCCTTGTCTTTGTCGGCGCAATTTTCTGCGCCTAGCCCGATGACGTCCTGGTTGAGGAATTGGGCTATTGGGGCCAGGTGGATGAATGGTGTGCAGATGACAACGTCACAGTTGGGCTTCTTGTTGCTCAATGTGTCGTTCAGTTCTTTGGCCAGTGCGATGCCCTCCTGCAGGTTCATGTTCATTTTCCAGTTTCCTGCTACGATGTTCTTTCTCATGGTTTGTGTTTTATTTTGATTGTTTAGTAAGTCGCTTTTTTTCTTTGAGCCATCTTGTCCACGCCCATGCCCGGTCTGCAATGGTGAGAAGGAGGAGCGGCAGGATGTACCAGAGTATGATTTTCAGGATTTTTCGGGGTGTGGAGCCTTCGGGCTGCTTGCCTATCTCGACTTGATGGAGCGGCAGGGTGTCTGCGTTGATGTCTGGCAGGTTGGCGATGGCCCATTTTCGTATGATGGTCCCGTTTTTGAGCAGTAGCATCCCCGGGTTGCTGCGTATGATGGTTTTGAGCGTCGTCTCGTCGGTTGAGGCGAAGACGTATTCTGCCCCTGTGTATTCTTTCCAGTGCTCAATGGCTCCTTTTGAGCTGGCGGTCAGGCATAGGAAGATGTAGTTGTTTGTCCTGGCGTACTCGTAAACTTGGTTGATGTCGCCGAAGTTGGTGTCGTCGGCGTGCTCCAAATGCGGTGAGATGAGCAAGAATGTGTAGCCGGGGTTGTCCAAGATGTCCTCTGTGATGTCGACACCCTCCAAACTGATGCTGAAGTCGTGGATGGGCGGGACGTATCCTTCTTTTTTCAGTGTGGTCTTCGAGTCGACGAAGGTCCAGGTTGAGTCGGGGTAGTTGTCGATGGTGAATTCCTTTTGCTCATCGTTTTTTTCAAGGATAAATGTTGTCTCGAACTCGGGCAGCTCGGCTCCTTCTGGGATTTTCATCCCCTCCTTGATGTTTGCGCCGATTTTGTAGGGGCGGAAGTCGAAGATGGGCAGGTAATATAGGCTCATGAGGCTGCATGTGAAAATGAAAAGGGCGGTGTAGTAGCTGACAATCCACTGGTTCATCTCTGAAATGAAGCGTATCATGGATTTGGGCATGGTGGCAACCGCTGCCGCGCAAATGGTGAGCCCGATGTTCTTCAACAGCGTGACCCCCGGGCTCAACTTGATGGCATCGCCGAAGCAGCCGCAGTCACTCACCGGATGGGCAATGTATACCCAGCAGGTGACAAGCGTCATGACAATCATCAGCGCGAGGGTAAGGCTGGACACGAGCCGGCGGCGGATGGCGAACAGCAGGAAGATGCCCAGGCAAAACTCTATGGCCGCAAGAAACACGGCAATCACGAGCACGACGGCCTCCGCCGACCCCGCCTCGAGGTGCAGCGCGGCTAGATATTCTTGCAGCTTATATTGCGTCCCTTTCGGGTCGATTGCTTTTACAAAACCCGAAAAAATGAGCGTTAGTGCAAGTACTAAACGGAAAAAGTTAATCAAGATCTTTTTCCACATCATCTATCTTCCTTTTTTGACTCGTCAAGTTTAATTACGCCAAACACGGCATAGTTCATAATGTCTTGATAATTGGCATCAATGCCTTCCGAGACTAGCGTCTTGCCGCCAATGTTCTCCATCTCCTTGATGCGCTGCAGCTTGGTGAGGATGAAGTCGGTGTAGCTGCTGACACGCATCTCCCGCCATGCCTCATCGTAGTCATGATTTTTGCGGAGCATAAGCGTCAACGCCTCTTTTGAGAACTTGTCGTACAGCGCAACAGCTTCTTCGGCTTGGATGTCCACGGCATCCGTGAAGCCTAAGTCCAGTTGTATCAGCCCTATGATGCTATAGTTGATGATGCCGATGAACTCGGGGCGGACCCCCTCTTCAACCAAGGCTTCTTTCTTGATTTCCAGCGACCTGATGCGCTTGGCCTTGATGAAGATCTGGTCGGTTAGTGATGACGGCCGCAAAATGCGCCAAGATGCGTTGTAGTCGTGCAACTTGTTGATAAACAGAGTCCTGCACTCTGATAGCACATCTTTGAATTGCTGCTCTGTGGTCAGTTCTTTTGATGCCATTTTGTTAGAAAATGTTTGTATTACGGTTGCAAATATACCTATTTATATTGAAATAAACAAAACTTTGCCTTTTTAATGCGTTTTTCTGTTTTTTTTCATACCTTTGCATGGTAACCAGACAAAGAGTTTGTAAGTATGAAGTATGTTTTGACTGCACCTGAGACCCTGGATTGCCAAGTGGACTTGCCCTCCTCGAAAAGCATTGCCAATCGCACCTTGGTCATCCAAGCTCTGGCCGGTGGCGAGTTGAAGCCGGGCTTCTCTTGTTGCGATGACACCTCTGTCTTGTTACATGCGCTGTCAACGGATGCAGAGCTTGTCGACATCGGGGCGGCGGGCGCCGCCATGCGCTTTTTGACAGCTTATTTTTCCGTGTGTAAAGGCGAGCATGTGCTTACGGGCTCTGCCAGGATGAGGCAACGTCCCGTCGGCCCGCTTGTGGAGGCGCTCAGGCTTTTAGGTGCGGACATTGAATACCTCGAAAATGAGGGCTTTCCGCCACTTCGCATCAAGGGGAAGTCGCTGGAGGGCGGCATGTTGCAGGTCGCGGGTGACGTGAGCTCACAGTTTGTGTCGGCATTGTTGCTGGTTGCGCCTGTCTTGAAGTCAGGGTTGGAGTTGACGTTGATGGGTGAAATCGTCTCACGTCCTTACATCGACTTGACGCTTTGCGTCATGCGTGATTTCGGGGCAAAGGCGGAATGGAGCGACGGCATGACCATAAAAGTGCAGCCGTCACCGTATAACATTCGGGACTATATACTAGAAAACGACTGGAGCGCGGCATCTTACTGGTACGAAATCTTGGCATTGAGCCCTCAAAGGACCGGCCAGTTGATGCTCAAAGGGTTGATCGACGGCTCGCGCCAGGGAGATGCTTGTGTAAGGCATCTTTTTAGCATGCTGGGAATCAAAAGCACTTTTGAAAAGACGCAGGAACGCGTGCCTACCCGGCTCAAGCTCACCAAAACAATGTCTGTCTCGCCCCGGTTGGACTATGATTTTACTCATCAGCCAGACCTTGCACCCACTGTGGTTTGCACTTGTGCAGGTCTTGGGATACCTTTCCGGTTCACGGGTCTGGCAAGTTTGCGCATCAAGGAAACCGACCGCATCGAGGCCCTGAGAAGGGAGCTGCTCAAGTTGGGCATTCGCGTCAAGCAGGCCGAGGCAGATGAGTTGTACTGGGATGGAGAGACGGGTGTGGCTAGCATGGAGCCAATAGACACATACGACGACCATCGCATGGCAATGGCAATGGCTCCGCTGGCATTTAAGTTTAAAGATTTGAAAATAAATCATCCGGAAGTGGTGGCAAAGTCGTACCCAGGCTATTGGGACGAGCTCGCCCGCGCCGGATTTATCATCAAAAGACTATGAATTATTACTATCTTTCAGCAGCTGTATTGATTGCCTTGGCACTGTTTTATTGGTATGCCCGGCGTTTTAAGGGTGAAGAGGCGCACGAGCCGACCTCCTGTGCCACTTGTTCGGGAGAAAGTTCCTCATGTTATGCGACGTGTGCGATGGAAGCAGCCACAAAACCTACAGAGTATTTTGACGATGAGGAATTGGATCGTTTCGCGGGTCGGAAAGCCGACCAATACTCAGAAGAAGAAAGTGAAGAGTTCCGCTATGTCCTGAACACCATGCAGCCGGCGGAAGTGGCGGCTTGGTGCCGGAGCCTGACGGCCCGCGGCTTGGAGATCCCGCTGCAAGTCAGAGAAGAGGTCTTGATGCTCATGCAGGAGTAGGGGTTAGCATGTCGAGTATATGAGAGGCAAATAAATTTGGTCTTAGAACAATAATTTGGCTTGTTTTTGAGTTACTATAAAATAGGATTACATGGACAATCTGTCAGATGTCAACCCGAGAGACAGACTTTAAGAATGCGTAGAAAGGACGATATTATCAACAAACTTCTCATTGTTGCCATGATTTTGGCGACAGTGGCTTGCTCGACCAAAAAAAACACGTCGAAAAGCCGTTGGTGGCATTCTTTCAATACGCGGTACAATGTTTATTACAATGCATCACAGGCATATGTCGACGGCAGCCTTGAGAAAGAGAATGGGCATTCAGACAATTTCACCGAAATCATACCTCTCTATGTAGTAGGCAACAAGGAGAGCCGGGAGCTGGGCAAAGGGAATTTCGACCGCTCCATCGAAAAATGCGAAAAAGCCATAAAGTTGCACAGCATCAAGAAAAAGCCAGAGTGGACCAAGTCGCGCCGCAAGACCCAGCGCGACCTTGACTGGCTGAACCGCAAGGAGTATAACCCGTTCATGTGGAAGGTCTGGATGCTGATGGGGCGCGCGCAGTTCCATCAGGGGGCTTTTGATGAGGCGGCATCAACATTTGCCTACATGAGCCGTTTGTACCAGACCCAACCGGCGATTTATGGCAGGGCGCGCGCCTGGCTGGCCAAATGTTACATTGAGCAGGGCTGGATGTATGATGCCGAAGATGTCATCCGCAACATGCAGCGCGACACGCTTCACTGGCGGGCAGAAAAAGAGTGGAATTACACATTTGCCGACTATTACATCCACTTAGGGGACTACGAAAAGGCGATTCCCTATCTGAAAAAGGTCATCAAGCAGGAGATGCGCCGCAAACAAAAAGCCCGTGAGTGGTATTTGCTGGGGCAACTTTATGCAGAGCTGGGGCAAAAGGACTTGGCCTACAAGGCTTTTGGGAAGGTGATACGCCTGAATCCACCCTACGAATTGGACTTTAATGCAAAAATCGCGCAGACAGAGGTCGCTGCCGGAGGAAAGGCGAAGCAAACCATTGCCAAGCTCAAGTGGATGGCGGCCTCGGATAAAAACGCAGAGTTCTTGGACCAAGTTTATTATGCCATCGGTAACATTTATTTGGCAGAAAGAGACACCTTGCAAGCCATTGGCGCATATGAGAAGGGCAATGAGAAGTCAACCCGAAACGGCATCGAGAAAGGCGTCTTGCTCCTTAAACTAGGCGATTTGTACTGGCAAAGAGAGCAATTTGCGGATGCGGGGAGGTGCTATGGCGAGGCGATAGGCTTGCTGGACAAAGACCGTGAAGATTACGAGCTGCTGTCGGAACGCTCAAAAATACTGGATGAACTGACACCGCACACGGAAACTATACATCTTCAAGACTCGCTTCAGGCATTGGCGGAAATGCCTGAAAAAGAGCGCAACGAGGCAATCGACCGAGTCATTGAAGCGTTGAAGAAGAAGGAAAAGGAGGAAAAACGGAGTCGTGCCGCGGCCCAGCAAGGGATGGAAGGCCAGGGGGGCGCCTGGAATGAGGCGTCCGACATAACGCCGCCGCAGTCTTATACGGACGGGAAAACAGGGACCTGGTACTTCTATAACCCTTTGGTGGTGGGGCAGGGGAAGGCGCAATTCCAGCAGCTGTGGGGGCGCAGAGAGAACGTGGACAACTGGCAGCGTGTCAACAAGACAGTTGTGGCACAAATGAATCCGACGGATGAGTGGACTGACGAACAGCGCGACTCGATTGCCAATGCTTTTGCCAAAGAAGATTCAATCAGACAGCAAAAAGACAGTTTGCAAAACAATCCGCATAAACGGGAATATTATTTGGCGCAAATCCCTTTCACAGAGGAGCAGAAACAGCAGAGCAACGAATTGTTGAAGGATGCACTTTACCACTCGGGCGTGATTTTTAAGGACAAATTGCGCCACTTTGGCCAGAGCGAAAAACAATTCAACCGCTTGTTGGCCGATTTTCCAGACTTTGGGCGCATGGATGATGTGTATTATCACTTGTATTTGCTGTATTCAAGGCTAGGGCGCACGGCAGAAGCCGAGGCCTGCCTGGAAAAATTGAAGCGCTTGCATCCAGAGAGTCAGTGGACAGCCTTGTTGAGCGATCCTTATTTCAAGGAGAATGCCGTTTTCGGCGTACATATCGAAGACTCGTTGTATACGGCGACTTACAATGCCTTTAAGGAAGACCGCTATGACGAGGTGCTGGCCAATGCGCGTCTTTCAGAAAAACGTTTCCCCTTGGGTGAAAATCGTGATAAGTTCTTGTTTGTCAGCGGATTATCTGAACTTAACAGAGGTAATGCGACCACTTGTCTGACAAATATGCAGGCCGTGGTGGAAAATTATCCTCAAAGTTCGGTGAGCGAAATGGCAGGCATGATTGTCAATGGGGCGCGAGCCGGCCGCCGTTTGAAGGGCGGGAAATTTGATGTGGGCGATGTATGGGACAAACGTTCTGAGGTGTTAAATGATAACGATTCGGTTGCTTCGCGGGAGCTTTCTACGGAAAGAAATACGCCTTTCTCCTTTGTCATAGCCTATCATCCCGATTCGATCCAGGAAAATCAGCTGTTGTTCGAGTTGGCAAAATTCAATTTTACTCATTTCTTGGTGAGGAATTTTGACATTTCCATTGAAGATGTCAATGGCGTGGCTCAGATGAAAGTCGATGGCTTTCAAAATTATGACGAAGCGCTGCAATATGCTCGGCAATTGTACTCAAACCGAAAGTTTGTGGAGCGGTTGAGGACGAGTAGGACCTTGGTGGTAAGCAAGGAAAACATGGAACTCATCGGCCGTCAATTCAGCTATCAAGATTACGAGACGTTCTATAAAAAACATTTCTTGCCGCTGAAAATCAGCAAGTTGCAACTCCTTAATGAGCCTGCTGAAATTGAATATGAGCATAAGGAAGAACCAGCCGAGGAGTTGGACGAAAACGAGGGCGAGGCAGCTCAACCAAACTCAGGTTTCATTATGGAAATGGAAAATGAGGAACTGGAACCGAAAGAGGGCGGCGTTGCCATCGAAGAGGCTGAAACGACAGCCGAAAAAGAA
>ONQK01000005.1 GCA_900319895.1 uncultured Prevotella sp.
CGGCGCCTTTCCAAGTACTGGGACGCGGTGAGATGCTCTCCTCTGGCGTAACCGACATCGGCGATGCCTTGATGCGCATGTCTGGCATCACGCTGCGCGACTATGGTGGTGCTGGCGGCATGAAAACGGTTTCGGTCCGCGGCTTTGGGTCAAAACATACCGGTGTGAGCTACGATGGCGTGATGTTAAGTGATTGCCAAAGCGGAGAGATAGATGTCTCCCGTTATTCGTTGGAGAATGTTGATGAACTTTCTTTGGTCATAGGTGACAATGACGATGTGTTTATTCCTGCTCGTCAGGTGAGTTCGCCGGCTGTCTTGAACATACGGACGATACGTCCGCCCGGCAGCGACCGCCGCGCCCATTTAACCACGCAGTTGAAATTCGGCTCGTTCGGATTCGTCAGTCCCTTTGTAAGATATGAGCAGAGTTTGTCCAGCCGATTTGCTTTCTCGGCAACGGGAGAATACACTTATGCGGAGAATGACTATCCGTTTGTTTTGCGCAATATTTCTTTGGTGACGCGTGAGTATCGTACGAACAGCCGGATGAACAGCGGCCATGGAGAATTGGACTTTGTTTGGAACTTGAGTGGCAGGAGACGACTGAGCGGCAAGGTTTATTATTATGATAATGATCGCCAGCTGCCGGGCCAGGTCCGTTATTACACGAACTTGAGCAAAGAGCAGTTGCACGATCGAAACTTTTTCGGTCAGTTCCATTACCTGACGCATTGGGCAGACAGGTTTTCACTGAAATGGACAGGGAAGTTCAACTGGTCTTCCTCAAAATACAAAGACCCTCTTTACATCGGCAATATCAATGATGCCAGCTATTGGCAGCGTGAGGCATACACGTCGGCTTGCTTCATGTATGCTCCCATGGGGCATTGGGTCTTTGACTATTCAGGGGATTATGCTTTTAATAATCTGAACAGCAGTTTGGCGACAGACGTGCGCCCCTTCAGGCATAGTGTGCTCCAGTCGGCCACGGCAAAATATTCCGATGGCCGCTTGACGGCTTTGGCGCGTGTATTGTGGTCAATCTATCTTAATGGTGCAAGGGATGGTGAGGGAAGCCGTGATATGCGCAAGCTCTCCCCTTCTGTCTCATTGTCATACAAGCCGTTTCTTGCCCATGAGTTGTACCTGCGTGCATCTTACAAGAACATATTTCGCGTCCCGACCTTCAATGAAAATTATTTCTTTCACTATGGCAGTACAGATTTGCATCCCGAACAGACCGACCAGTATAATGTCGGCGTGACTTGGCGAGCTTTTTATGGTCGGGAGTCGAATGTTTCCATGACTTTTGACGGCTATATCAACCATGTGAAAGACAAGATTGTTGCCGTTCCTTTGACGATGTTCGTATGGACCAACATCAATGTGGGCAAGGTGCGGGTGCTGGGGTTTGATGCGACAGCTGATATTGTACATCGCTTCAACACTTTTCATTCTTTGATCTTTTCGGCAAATTATAGCTATCAGCGTGCTGCAAACCGTACGAATGAAGAGTCGCCCTACTACAACCTGCAAATTGCCTATATGCCCTTGCATAGCGGCGCTGTATCGTTGTGTTATGAGAATCGGCTCGTGAATGTCTCCGTCCGTGGCTCTGGCGTCAGCCGCCGTTGGACGAACAATGAACATTATCCGGAGACCGATGTCGCCGGTTATCTGGATTTTGGCTTGACTGCCTACCGTAATTTCCATTTAGGGCCTGGGGCTTTGAGCTTGCGTTTTGATTTGAAAAACATTTTCGATGCTCAGTATGACATCGTAAGACTGTATCCGATGCCGGGAAGAAGTTATCAATTTTCTATTAATTATAAATTTTAAACATCAAAAAGAACATGAAAAAGTATTTGTTATCTTTAGCGGTAATGATGATGGGAACAGCCCTTTTCACCGCATGTGACGACGAGGACAACACCTACACTCCTACTCCTGTTGCAGTAAGTGATGGAATGTATGTGGTTTGTACTGGCAACAAGAGTGCCTCAATCCCCGGCAGCCTTAGTTACTACAACTACTCAACGGGCGAGATGACTTTGAGCGCTTTCTCAAAGGTCAATGGCCGTAATTTGGGACTGACCGCCAACGACCTGCTCGTCTATGGAAGCAAGGTTTACGTTATCGTAAATGGCGAGAATACCCTAGAAGTTGCCGATGCCAAGACATTGCGTTCGCTGAAACAGATAAAGACAACGGAAATGCTGGGTGAACAGGGAAACAATCCCCGCTGCCTGACGGCCCATGAGGGAAAGGTGTATTATTCCACTTATGGCGGAGTTGTCGCGGCTATAGACACTACTTCTTATCGTCTGGTGAATACCTACAAGGCAGGCTCTTATCCAGAGGACATCATGATTTTGAACGATTTTCTGTATGTCGCAAATTCTGATTATGGGAATAATAAGGCCCCTTCCATCTCAAAAATAAATCTTACAACCAAGGCGGAGGCGACATTCACGGAC
>ONQK01000009.1 GCA_900319895.1 uncultured Prevotella sp.
TGCATACAGACCGCAGACCTGATTTTGTCCACCAATGGCGAAGTGATTTCGATTGCGCAAGAAGAATATGGTGTCCCGGAGCAGGATTTGAAGCTGGCACCCAAAATATTCAGGGAAACCTGTTGCATTGACTGGCAGAAGACAGCTAAGCTCGTCTACGACTTTGTCCGCGGACTGTCGCCTTATCCGGGCGCATGGACGACATTGGCGACGATGGATGGCGGACAAAGCCAGGTCTTGAAGATATTCAAGACGGCCAAGACAAGTCTGCCATCGAGCGAAGCGCCGGGGAGCTTCGTCGTGGACCGGCAACATCTTTATGTGTGCACAGCCGACTTCTTGGTGGAAATCTTGGAATTGCAACTCTCAGGGAAAAAGCGCATGACTTCGTCGGTCTTCCTCAACGGCTTTAAGAACATCGAGAAGTTTAAGCTCGCTTGAAATCGCTTGGGTGTGAAAATGCCTACTTGAGCGTAAATAGCGAGTAAGTCGCGAATGGTGGATGTGGGTTGGTGCAAGTTTGTTCAGCCTCAAAACAGCTGGATGCTGTAGCCTAGACTTACTTCAATGTGGTTCCAGCGCGCATTGCCCATCATCTGGATTGCCTCATCTGTCTTGGCCCATTTCCTGAACGTAAAATTGTATCTGCCATTGATGCAGAAGTCTTTGAGATGAAGCGTGAGCCCCAGCGGTATGGCAACGTCTCCCTTGTGTATTTCCGTCTTGATTTTCACATCATTTGCCTTGGCAGAGAAAATCCTTTTGAGGTGTAGCCCCGAGTAGAAGCTCAGCCATTTGGCAGGATAGTAGCGCACAAAGTATGACGAGGAATAATACCACGCTTTGTAATCAATGGCTTCCCCTTGTTCAAGGCGCAAGTCCTTGGCCTTTTTCGCGCCCGACTGATAGGCAGAAAGTTCGAAGTCAACCCCGAACTTGTCACTGATACTCAATTCGAGCAGTCCGCCCACGGTTGGAGAGAAAGTCGTCTTGCCATCAACCTCGGTCAAGGTGCTTATGGCTACGCCGGCAAAGGGGGTTAGATGAATGTCCCACTCTTGCCGGCTCGCCGACTGGGATTTTGCTGTGACGGCAATAAAAAAAGCGACGTATAATAAAAGAAATCTTTTCATTTTGAAAAACGAAATTTGGCACAAAGGTAATAAAAAAGTGTGACATTCACATGAAAAAAACGAGAAAATGCAAATAAACGTCATGAAAACGTAATTTTTTAGAAAAAACTTCGGTTTTATCGCGATTAATTTATATCTTTGCCACGTCTAAAAAGACTGATTATACAATTTCTGCGAGCAAGAAGAGTAAAGCTATAACATAAGTTCATAAGAAGATTGTTTCAAAACATTCGTGACATGTGTGAGATACACCTTGAACTAACCAGAATTAATATATAAAAAACGAAATGTGGCGGTCGATTCGGCCGATAGATTTTTTCATGCTTTTTATATTATTTTAACGTCCGACTCCCTTTGCTCAGAGGCGGAAAAGCGTAGCAGCCAGTGGCAATGTCCATTCTTTACGAGACCTGTCCGTCTTCGTAGAGGAGAGGAATTTGCATTTGGTTGCTTTTCTGTGTTACAGTGTTTAATGCTTTGATTTTTAACGCTTTTCTTTGACTTTGTATGACGTTTTTAGGCCTCATTGCAATGCAAGACATAGAAAAAATGAAAATTGCAGTAGCAGGAACAGGATATGTTGGGCTTTCTAATGCCATTTTGCTTGCTCAGCATCATGAGGTGATCGCTGTTGATGTCATCTCCGAAAAAGTGGAACTCATCAACGCCCGCCGCTCGCCGATACAAGACGAATACATCGAAAAATACCTGGCGGAGAAAAAGTTGAGGCTCACGGCAACGCTCGATGGCGCTGCCGCCTATAGGGATGCCGACTTTGTAGTCATCGCAGCCCCGACCAACTACGATCCTGTCAAAAACTTTTTCGACACACACCATATCGAGGATGTCATCGACTTGGTGTTGTCGGTCAACCCCGATGCCGTGATGGTCATCAAAAGTACCATTCCGGTAGGCTATTGCCGTTCGCTCTATCTTAAATATGCTGCCAAGGGGGCAAAACAGTTCAATTTACTGTTTTCACCAGAATTTTTGCGCGAGAGCAAGGCGCTTTACGACAATCTTTACCCCTCACGCATCATCGTCGGCTACCCCAAGAACATACGACAGTTCCCGGAAGAAAACGCGGCCATCGAGCAGGTGACGGATGTGGAAAAGCTCAAAGAAGCCGCCAAGGTCTTTGCGGAACTGTTGCGCGAGGGGGCGCTCAAGACAGACATCCCCGTGATTTTCATGGGCATTAAAGAAGCGGAGGCCGTGAAACTGTTTGCCAACACCTACTTGGCGCTTCGTGTAAGTTATTTCAACGAGCTCGACACCTACGCCGAGGTGAAAGGGCTGGATGCCGAATCCATCATCCAGGGAATTGGCCTCGACCCGCGCATCGGCACACATTACAATAACCCGTCATTCGGCTATGGAGGCTATTGTCTTCCCAAGGACACGAAGCAGCTGCTTGCCAATTATTCCGATGTCCCTCAGCAGATGATGACCGCCATTGTGGAAAGCAATCGCACGCGCAAGGACTTCATTGCCGACCAGGTGCTGAAAAAGGCTGGATATTACAGCTATACGTCTGAGAATCATTATGACAGCACGACAGAAAAGCACGTTACTATCGGTGTCTTCCGGTTGACGATGAAGACAAATTCTGACAATTTCCGACAGAGCAGCATCCAAGGCGTGATGAAACGCATCAAGGCAAAAGGCGCCCAGGTCATCATCTATGAACCGACTCTGAAGGACGGCAGCACATTCTTCGGCAGCCAAGTAGTCAATGACATCGAGAGTTTTAAGCAGCAATGCGATGTGATTATTGCCAATCGTTATGATAATGTGCTTGAAAGCGTCGCAAGCAAGGTCTACACGCGGGACATCTTCCGTAAGGATTGACGGCCGGCGCGCAGGACTCGTGCTTTTGACGACTAAAATATTGAAGTAGAAAATGAAACATTACGATTATTTGATTGTCGGGTCAGGGCTTTTCGGAGCCACCTTTGCCTACAAGGCAAAATTGGCGGGAAAAACCAGTCTGGTCATCGACAAACGCCCTCATCTTGGCGGCAACCTCTATTGCGAAAGCATGGAAGGCATCAATGTGCACAAATATGGTGCCCACATCTTTCACACCTCCAACAAAGAAGTATGGGATTTTGTCAATTCCATCGTCCCTTTCAACCGCTATACCAATTCGCCTGTGGCAAACTACAAGGGGCAGCTCTTCAATTTGCCATTCAACATGAACACCTTTTACCAGATGTGGGGCGTGACGACACCGGAAGCCGCCAAGGCAAAGATCGAGGAGCAAAAGGCGGAGGCCGTGGCACTGCTCAACGGCCGAGAGCCGAAAAACCTTGAAGAACAGGCATTGACGCTAGTCGGAAAAGACATTTTTGAGAAACTCATCAAGGAATATACCGAGAAACAGTGGGGGCGCAAATGCACGGAATTGCCCGCCTTTATCATCAAGCGGCTGCCCGTGCGGATGGTGTTTGACAACAACTACTTCAACGACAAGTTCCAGGGCATCCCCGTCGGAGGATATAA
>ONQK01000023.1 GCA_900319895.1 uncultured Prevotella sp.
GGTGTCAACTGAATGCGAATCACATCATTTTTCCGCATGCTGAGCACACCGTCCACACTCACATCTTTGCCGCCGGCTTTGAGGCTGAAGGTTATCTTCGACACAATGTTCCTAGCATAGGCCGCATTGTCTGAAACCTTATAAATGAAGTTGCGCTTCTGCTGCGTCGCATCTGCCCAAGCGCCATCCGAGGGCCGGCTCGAGCCTATCGCCGTCTTTTTAGAACCGCAACCGGCCACCACCAGCGGGACAATGAGCAAAATCCATTTGATATAATTTTTTATCTTCATCCTTCCAACATTTTAACTTCCTACTTTTTAACGTATTTCTTTCGTCTGATCTTCCGTGCCAGGACTTTATTATCAGGCGCTATACGCAAAGCTTCCTTCCAATACCCCATGGCACCGTCCACATCGCCGTTCATGCTGTAAATATCACCGCAATGCTCTATAATTACGGCATTCTCTAGCGTATCCGCCAGGTTTTCCATGGCACGGTCTATATATATTTTTGCCTCCCCATAGCGTTTCATCCTGAACAAAATCCACGCATAAGTATCAAGATAAGTACTGTTTTGAGGTTCCTTATCCACCGTTTTTTTGCTCATCTCACAAGCTTTTTCCAAGCTGCGGCTGTCGGCAGACTCGCTCAAAAAATAAGCATAATTATTCAAACAAGCAATGTTGTCTTCTTTCCAATGAAGGCAGCTGTCATAAGCGGCATAAGCCTCTGCATTCATGCCTTTTTGGTGAAAAATGTCGCCCATAATGGCATAAAAATCGGAAACCATCTCCGGATTGCTCTTCATGTTGATTTGGGATACGCCGCGGCGGAAGGCATCAAGCGCATCGTCTCTACGGTCTTTCTGAAAATAAGCCAGCCCCAAGTAATAATAGAAGACCATTTCATCGGGATTGTACTTCAGGGCAGGTAAAGAAAGCTCTATCACAGCATCGTATTTCGCCTCCTGCCACTCCATCGTTATCAGCTGCGAGCGCGCCATCGCATTGTCGGGCGCAATCTGCAACGACTTGTGCCATGCCGCACGGATTGTGTCTTTGGGGCAGGACTTATACTCCAAATAAGAAGCATAAAAATCGGCAATGTCGCTATTTTTCTGAGGACGACTCAACAAGCGGTTAAACAGCGACAAGACTTTCAAGGAGTCGCCCCCCTCCTCATCGTTCCGGCTCACAAATCGGCGAATGACCATCAATTTGTCGCTCGTCTCAGGCTTGTCACTGGAGAGCAGCTGCTCCATTAACCGGTTTTCCTCCTCACGCTGATTTTCACCTTGGTAATAGTCTAGCAAAGATATGGTGGCAAGCACATGGTCGGGCTCTTCGTCCAAAACCTGGCGATAGACCTTCAACGCCTCGTCTTTGCGCTCTTTGCCCAACAGCCAATTGCCCAGCATCACCTTATAGTTCAAGTCATTCGGATATTTTTTCACCAAGCCTTCCAACTCGTCAAAAGCCCGCTGGTCTTCTCCCATCAACGAATGGACTTGCATTTTGGCCAAGACAAGATTTTCCGACACGCCATCGGCCTTCTCAATGCGCTCAAGTGTATGTAACAAGGCTGGATAGTCTTTCTTCTGTTGATACAATTGGGCCAGAAGACCCAGCACCTCGGTGCGCGTCGGACTATTATTCACCAACAGTTCAAAAACCTCGATGGCACGGTCGTAGTCGCTTTTATAAAGATAAAATTCCGCCAAACGCTGCTGATAAGAAAAGTTCTCTTGGCCCAGCGAGGCTGCTTTTTGGAAACAAGCAAGTGCCAAAGAATCTTTCCCAGCATGACCATGGTAGTCGCCAAGAAAAAAATAGGGGGCTGCCAATGTAGAATCCAGCTCAATGCAATCGTTCAACAACTGCACGACGATGCTGTCGTTACCTTGCTGGCGCTGGCGCATAGCCTCTAAAAAGACGTCGTCATAGCGGCGATAATCATCCGACGACAAGGTGTCCACTCCTTCCTTTTTCACCGTCCGGAGAATCACATCGTCTGCAAGCGCAGGAATAACGGTCAGAGCCAGAAATCCTGCGACAAAAAACAAGTGGGACAATCTGTTTTTTTGACTTTGTCTCATGGGCCTCAACCTACTCCAGTATGTCCATAGCCGCCGGCACCACGCTCAGTCTCATCCAACTCTTCAACTGGCTCAAACTCAACTTGTTCATGGCGTGCCACCACCATTTGGGCAATCCGCTCGCCTGGCTCGATCAAAAAATCCTCATTCGACAAATTCACCAAGACAACACCCACCTCGCCACGATAGTCGGCATCAATGGTTCCCGGCGAGTTCAGCACCGTTATGCCATGCTTCAACGCCAGCCCGCTCCTCGGGCGGACCTGCGCCTCATAACCCTGCGGGAGTGCGATAAACAGGCCCGTTGGCACCAAGCGACGCTCCAACGGTCGCAAAACAATAGACGAACTGATGTCGGCACGCAAGTCAAGTCCCGCACTCTGGCTGGTGGCATAAGCAGGAAGCGGCTGACCACCTTTATTTACAATTTTCACTTTTACCATGTTGCAAAAATAACGAATAATCCGCAGACAATCATCATTTTCTTGACTAAAATAAATGTTTTTACCGAAATTTACATTACTTTTGCGTTTATGAAACGAAAAGAATGCTAAAAAACAGCTGAAAAACGATTAAGCAACAACAACCATGATGGATTGGAAACAACTCATTGCCAGCAAACGGCTCGGACAAGAATTCAGGCACACCGAGCGCCGCGACGACCGCTCAGAGTTCAAAAGAGACTACGACAGGCTCATCTTTTCTGCACCCTTCAGACGATTGCAGAACAAGACACAGGTATACCCTCTGCCTGGCAGCATCTTCGTACACAACAGGCTCACGCACAGCCTCGAAGTGGCAAGCGTGGGCATGTCGCTGGGCAACGACATTGCCAACGAACTCATCGCCACAAAGCGCCCTGAGCTGAGAGGGACACTTTTTGAACAGATCGGGACCATCGTCTCGGCGGCATGCCTGGCCCACGACTTGGGCAATCCGCCGTTCGGGCACAGTGGCGAGAAAGCCATCCAAACATTTTTCACAGAAGGGCCAGGCAATCCGCTGCGCCAAAAAGTGAGTCCTGAATTCTGGGACGACATCACCCATTTTGAAGGGAACGCCAATGCCTTCCGAATTTTGACACACCGGTTCCTGGGACGGCGCGACGGCGGATTTGTCATGACTTATGCCACATTGGGCTCTATCGTCAAATATCCGCACGCCTCGCGCTTGGCAGGGACACACGGGAAATTCGGTTTTTTTCATTCAGAACAAGAAACTTTCCGGAAAATTGCCGATGAAATGGGCTTAATTTGCAAGTCAAGGCCGGGAGAGGCGCTGGCATATGCACGACATCCATTGGTCTATTTGGTCGAAGCCGCCGACGACATCTGCTACGAAATCATGGACATTGAAGACTCGCACAAGCTCAAAATCATCTCTTACGAGGAAACCGAGAGGCTCCTGCTAGGATTTTTTGATGAAGACACGCAAAAAGTCATCTTGCAACGCATTGAAGAAGAAGGACTTACGGACATCAATGAAAAAGTTGTCTACATGCGCGCGTGTGTTATCGGAAAGTTGGAAAACGAATGTGTCAAAACCTTTATCGAACACGAGGAAGACATCCTCAATGGTACGTTCAACGGCTCGATTATCGAGAATATCAACCCTCTGCAAAGAGACGCGTATCAGGAATGTGCTAAAATGTCGTACAAAAAAATATACCGCAGCAAACCCGTGCTCGACGTTGAACTCTCTGGTTATAAAATCATGGAAACCCTTATGACACAAATGGTTGACGCCGCCTTGCGCCCTGAGCGCTTTCAATCCAAACAACTCATCAGCCGGTTCAGCAGCCAGTACGACATTAACAGCGATGACTTGGAGACGCGCGTCATGGCAGTCATCGACTACATCAGCGGAATGACAGACGTCTATGCCCTCGATGTCTACCAAAAAATCAACGGCATCAGCCTGCCTTTGATATGACATCGGCTTCGGGTCCGAAAGTTGAACAACAAACAAAAAATGTCCATTTTTTACGATGAAATGGGCATTTTTTGTTTATTTCCCCTCTTTATAAATCAATTTATTTGCTCCGGATGTAATCTTGAGTGCCTCGGGGTTTTGTTGGATAAACGAGTCGATGTGGCGAACACGCTTCTCTTCTAGAATTTCGTCAACGGCAATTAAGATTCCTGTCTCCTCTACCTCTCCAAAGCCAGAATTTATCGCAGTTCCAAACAATCGCATTGTCGGGCTCAAACTCATATAAGCATTGATCAGCGGCGGAATATTAAAGCCTAATTTCCTGATTTCCGCATTCAAGGTCCTATAGTCCGTCTTAAAGTCATCCGAACAGAACAAGGCCTCCAATTCCCGCTCGTTGGTTTCAATTTTCAGCGGTTTCATCGGCACGATGAGATGCTCTTTGTCATCAAAATGTTTCTTCAAAAAATACAGAATCATATCGCGGCCTTTGCGTACATACGAAGGGTACATCGTCACTTTGCCGAAAAAATACTTGACATTTGGCTCTAATACGGTCAATGCACCCAAGCCGTCCCACAAATTGTCAAGCGCAAAAAGACTTTTGGCCCCGCGCCGCGTGCTCTGATAGTCTAACGAGACGAAAGAACGGCCCAACTCTATGGTTTGAGGCATGTAATCACGAATAAACTTTTCCGAGAAATGAAACATGTGGCTCGTCGCAAGAATCGGCTGGCCGCGCTCATCCATCTGCCAATCACAGCCGAGAAGATAACGGTAGCCACCGATAATTTCGTGTGTCTCCGGATTCCAAACAATCAGCTGCCGATAGCCATTAGGCATCAAGTCAAACTCGTCGATGTCGACAGACTTGCCGGTGCCGCCGCCGGCAGCCCTGAATGCAATCTCACGCAAGCGCCCCACCTCGCGCATCACATTGGGGGCGTTGTGAGCCGTAAAGACATAAATTTCGTTGTGACTTTTGTTCGTCATGCGCAACTGAAGCTCTGGCGTCAGCTCTCTCCTGAGAATTTCGCTATCTATCGGTTCTATGATGTCTTCTTTCATAAAGCAACTATTTCTCTAATCCTTTCTACTCAAAGCAACGGCTATGACTGCTGCCCCAAGCTATAAACTTCTTCTTTCACATGTTGTGCCCATGCCCACGGACTCCGGCTTTTGTCAAACCTCTGCCAGGGAATCGGCTTCCCAATGGTCACATGGAACGTTTTGTGCCGATTTTTATACATTTCATCCACCAAAAACAACATGGCTATATTGAATTTTATGTGCAGTTTCTTACAAATATTGGCCAAGCGATAAAAAAAATCGGAATTTTGGCCGCCAAAATGAATTGGGATCACATCTCTCTGATATTCAACACTTTTTGTTATGAAAGTTTTCCTCCAATCCACATCTTTTACACACCCGTCTGTCTTTCTTGAACACAAACCCGCCGGGAACATCAAAATGTGGTTGTCGCTCTGAAAGCCAGCCTCTACCGCTTGGGGAAAACTGCGGCTCTGAGCCCCCGTCTTATTAATGGGGATACACAAAGGGGCCAGCCCCGGCAAGTTCATCAGCAAATCATTGACCAAATATCGAAACCGGCCGTCATAATGCTTGCCAATAATCGCACCCAGCGCCACGCCATCAATGCCTCCCAATGGATGATTGCTCACAAACGAATACAAACGCCCGTCGTCTTTCTGAGGCAAATTGTCCAAACCTGCAACCTGCAAGTCCAAATCTAAATACCTCACCGTCGCATCAAGCCACTCTACGCCTGTCTTGTCGCGGTTTTCCCAAAGAAAGCCATTCACCTCATCCTCATGAATAATATGCTTCAGCCATCTAACCAAGGGACGAGGAACATATTTCGCCCTGTTCCCCATCTTGCTATAAAGCACATGCTCAATGTCAATAGTTTTCTTTATCGCTACCATTTTTCATCAAAATATCCTGCAAATATAATGCAAACTTTTCAATTATGCTCATTTTTTATGAAAAAACAAGAAAATAAGTAAGTGCCGGATTCGCAAAAATGTTCAAAAGTTCAAAAAACGGCAATTTTATCCGATCCCGACAAAACTTTTCCGCCTAAAAATTTGCATTTTCAGAAAAAACTCGTATCTTTGCACTCGCTTTTGATGCCCAGATGGCGGAATCGGTAGACGCGCTGGTCTCAAACACCAGTGGGGCAACCCATCCCGGTTCGACCCCGGGTCTGGGTAC
>ONQK01000120.1 GCA_900319895.1 uncultured Prevotella sp.
CAGCTCCTGGCCGCGCACGAGGTAGAAGCCTGTCCAGGAGAACCGGCTGTCGGAGGCGTGCAGTGCCGCCGACACGTTGGCCAGGACGGCGGTCTCGTCGCGCTGGCTTTCCACCAGTGCGGCTATTTGCCGGTATAATGTCTCGTATTGTTTTTCTCTTTGTTCCATATTTCTTTGGGGTCTAACTGTCAAGTATGGCGGGGCGGCCTGGGTGTTTCCCTAGAGCTTGCCGCATGCCTGGTAGCTATAGAAGGCGCCGTCGGTGACGATGACATGGTCGACCAGGTGGAGCCGCATGGTTTGGCAGGCTTGCCTGATGCGCTCTGTCAGCCTGTCGTCGTCCTTGCTGGGGTGTATGTTGCCCGAGGGGTGGTTGTGGCAGAAGGCGATGGCCGTGGCATTGCAGAGCAGTGCGGCGCGCACGATGACCCTCACGTCGACTGCCGTCTCGGTGATTCCCCCGCTTGAGATGCGCTCTGCCTTGATGAGCTTGCAGGCTTGGTTCATCAGGAGCACCCATGCCTCTTCTCTGGTCAGGTCTTGCATCTTGGGGCGCATGTAGGCATAGATGGCTTCGGCGGAGTTCAGCACGCGCCGCTCTTCGGCCTTTTCCTGCTGCCGCCGCTTTCCCAGCTCGCAGGCTGCCAGGATGGTGATGGCTTTTGCCTCTCCCACCCCGTTGTACTGGCAGAGTTCGCCGATGGAAAGCTTGCCCAGCGTGTTGAGGTTGTTGTTGCAGTCGCCCAGCAACCGCTTCATCAACTCCACCGCCGTTTCCCTGGTGCTTCCCGAGCCGATGAGGATGGCCAGCAGCTCGGCGTTGGTCAGTGCTTCCGCGCCCAGGCGCATCAGCTTCTCGCGTGGCCGGTCTTCCTCCGCCCACTGGTTGATGTTGAGTTTTCCCGTCGGCGGCGCCGGGTGGTTATGCTTAGGATGTTCCATATATAATAGGTATGCGACACATATATTATAGGTGGTCGGCAGCTGGGCCTGCCTGGCGGCTCTGCTCAGCTGTAGAAGTTCTTCTCGTAGGCTTGGTATTCGCTTTGGCCACGGACGCATCGCCTCCACCAGGCGGAGAGGAAGCCGCAGCCGTAGCCCATGAGTTGGACGAAGGCGGCGCCGACGCTCAACAGCCCGATCTTCGGCGAGCGGTTCTTGCGCACGGCGTCGGCGAAGATCAGCAGTGCGTAGGCCAGCAACAGCAGCAAGGGGGCGGCGCAGAGCCAGTACCAGCGGCGCGGGTCGTCGTAGTGCATGAGCAGCCTGCCCGCAGCGGAAGCCATGACACAGGCCACCACTCCCATGGTGAACGCGGCGGGCAGCAGATGTACGAGCTTCAAGGATTCGGGATGTTTTTTGTACAGGTTGATGCGCGCGATGCCACTGTTGAAGACTTGCCGCCAGAATTTGCGGAAGTCGGTGCGCCGCTTGTGCCACACCCATGCTTCGGGGAAGAGGCGGCAGGTGTGACCGGACTTGAAGATGCGAATCGAGAAGTCGATGTCCTCGCCAAAGCGCATCTTTGAGAATCCGCCGAGCTCGCCGTATACGTCGCGGCGGATGCCCATGTTGAAGGAGCGGGGGTAGAATTTGTCGAGCTTTTTCCTGCCTCCGCGGATGCCGCCTGTGGTGAAGAACGAGGTCATGGAGTAGGAAATCGCCTTTTGTATGTCGGTAAACGAGTCGTTGGCAGCGTCTGGGCCGCCGAAGGCATCGCACGGCTCGCGGCGCAGTTCCCCGTCGACAGCCGTCAGGTAGCCCTCGGGCAGCACCACGTCGCTGTCCAACACGACCAGGTATTCGCCCCTGGCGCGCTCCGCCCCATAGTTCCGACTTTGCCCCGGGCCGCTGTTCTCCTTGCTGAAATAATGCACCGGGAGCCTGTCGGCAAAGCGCTCGCACACCTGCTTGCACGGTTTCTGCGACCCGTCTTCCACGACGACGACCTCAAAGTCCTGCATTTTCTGCGCCGTCAGGCTTTCAAGCAGTTCCTCCACCTCGTCGGGACGGTTGAAGACGGGGACGATAAACGAGTACTTGACCTTGTCTGTTTTATGCTTCATGATTATTTACGGTAAATAAAATGTGCGAGTTCTCCTCTAAGTCTTCGCAAAGGTACGAATTTTATCTCAAACCACAGCCTGCCGCCGCGGGAATTTCTTCTTTCCTCCTTCCTGCCGCCCTGTTTCAGGGTTCGGCTAAAAGGATTCTTGCCAAGCCGCCGGTTTCCGTCAAGATGAAGGCTGCAGAATTTGGTAGTCTGACCGTTTTTCTGTATCTTTGCAGCAATACTGAACCCAAATAAAAAATTTTATTGAAATGGAACTGATTGAAAGATTTATCAATTACACCAAGTTCGACACACAGTCGTGCGAAGACTCGCAAAGCGTACCAAGCACTGAAAAACAATTGAAATTGGCGCAGTTCTTGCGTGACGAGCTTGTTCGGGAGGGGTTTTCCGATGTCGAGCTCGACGAGCAGGGCTATGTCTACGCCACTTTGAAAGGGAATGTCAAGAAAGAGGTGCCCACCATCGGGTTCATCTCCCATTATGATACGAGCCCTGACTGCAGCGGCGCAAACGTACGGGCACGGGTGGTGGAGAATTATGACGGCGGCGACATCGAGCTCTCGCCAGGCATGGTTTCTTCGCCCCAAAAATTCCCCGAGCTGCTGCAACATGTTGGCGAAGACTTGATTGTCACCGACGGAAAGACGCTCCTGGGTGCCGACGACAAGGCGGGCATCGCCGAAATCATGCAGGCGATGTGCTACTTGCGCGACCACGATGACATCAAGCACGGAGACATCCGCATCGCCTTTAATCCCGACGAGGAAATCGGCATGGGCGCCCATCACTTTGACGTGGAAAAGTTCGGCTGCCAATGGGCATATACCATTGACGGCGGCGACCTCGGCGAGCTGGAGTACGAGAACTTCAACGCGGCAGGAGCCAAGATCCACATCAAAGGCGTCAGCGTGCATCCGGGCTATGCAAAAGGCAAGATGGTGAATGCCAGCCGGCTGGCGGCCGAGTTTATCGCGATGCTGCCTGCCGACGAAACCCCCGAAGCCACGGAAGGCTATCAAGGATTCTACCATCTGACCGGCATCAAGTCCGCCACAGAAGGCGCGACCCTGTCATACATCATCCGCGACCACGACCGCGAGAAGTTTGAAGCCCGGAAAGCTTTCATGAGGCAATGCGTGGAAAAGATGAACGAGAAATACGGTGCAGACACTTTCGAGGCCGACATCAACGACCAATATTACAACATGAAGGAGAAAATCGACCCGAACATGCATGTAATCGACCTTGTGCTCAAGGCCATGCAAGACTGCGGCGTCCCTTCTCGCGTGCGTCCGATTCGCGGCGGCACTGACGGTGCCCAGCTCTCGTTCAAGGGCCTTCCCTGTCCGAACATTTTTGCCGGCGGCGTGAACTTCCACGGCCCCTACGAATTCGTCTCCGTCCAGGTGATGGAAAAGGCGATGCAAGTGATTGTGCGAATTTGCGAGCTGACAGCATCCTACAACGATTAAGTGAATTCATTTTTCAGGCATGAAAGGGTGTTGAGTTGGCCTTCAGCAAGTCGACAGACATACTTTCATGCTTTTTTGATGACTAAACATCTCCAAAATGAGCGAATTACCCGACATTATCAAAGACCTTGCCCTGATTCTAGTCGTAGCAGGCATAGTGACCATTGTCTTCAAGCGGCTGAAACAGCCTCTGGTACTGGGCTACATCGTGGCCGGATTCGTGGTTTCACCCCACATGCCCTACACCATGTCCGTGGTTGACCGCGAGAACATCCAGACGTGGGCCGACATTGGTGTCATCTTCCTGCTGTTCTCGCTCGGACTCGATTTTTCGTTCAAGAAGATTCTGCGCATGGGCGTTTCACCCATCATCGCAACTTCAACCATCATTTTCTGCATGATGCTGTCGGGCGTTTTGGTGGGCAACCTATTTGGCTGGGCAAGAATGGACTGCCTGTTTCTGGGCGGCATGCTGGCCATGAGCTCTACGACGATCATCTACAAGGCCTTTGACGACCTGGGGATGCGCCAACAACATTTTGCCAACGTTGTAATGAGCGTTCTGATCCTGGAAGACATTCTGGCAATCGTCATGATGGTGATGCTGGCGGCCGTAGCCGGCGGCAACAACCCCGACGGCGGACAGATGCTCGGCAGCGTGGGCCGCATCGGCTTTTTCCTCATCCTGTGGTTTGTCGTGGGCATTTTCGCCATCCCGCTTTTTTTGCGCTCGGTCCGCAAGCTTGCCAACAACGAGACATTGCTCATCATTGCCCTCGGGCTGTGTTGCGCCATGGCAGTACTCTCTTCCCAAGTAGGTTTCAGCAGCGCATTCGGCGCATTCGTCATGGGCTCCATTTTGGCAGAGACCATTGAGGCCGACAAGATCGTCAAGTTGGTGGAACCCGTGAAAAACCTTTTCGGCGCCGTTTTTTTCGTTTCCGTCGGCATGTTGGTCGATCCCGGAGTCTTGGTCGAATATGCCCTTCCTATCGGTGTCTTGGTATTGACCATATTGTTGGGGCAAATGTTTTTCGGCTCACTGGGCTTCTTTCTGAGCGGTGAGAGCCTCAAATCGGCCATGAAATGCGGGTTCTCAATGGCCCAGATCGGTGAATTCTCGTTCATTATTGCCTCGCTAGGCCTGTCCCTGGGTGTCATCGGGAAATTCCTCTATCCTGTAGTCGTGGCAGTGTCGGTCATCACGACCTTTTTGACACCTTACATGATCCGTTTTGCCTCGCCAGCCTACCTGCAACTAGAGTCACGGCTACCCAAACAGTGGATACGACGCCTCAACCACATGACTGCCAACCAAGCATCTGTCACGGCCGCGGAAAAGAACAATTGGAAGTCGCTGCTGGGGCAAATTCTCATCTATGTAGTCATCAATTCCATCCTCTCGGCAGCCATCATTGCAATCATGTACTCCTTTTTCTTGCCTTTTGCACAATCACTGCTGCCAGACTGGCTCTCCAACATCTTAAGTGCCACGCTGACCATTCTGCTCATATCGCCCTTCCTCCGAACCATCATCATGAAAAAGAACCATAGCGAGGAGGTGAAGGCACTTTTGACAAAAAACCGCTTCAACCGCTTCCCGCTCATTTTCATCAGGCTCGTGCGCGTCGTGATTGCCGTCAGTTTCGTCTTTTACATCTGCAATTCCATGATGAACTTCGCCCCTGCACTAATCATTTC
>ONQK01000030.1 GCA_900319895.1 uncultured Prevotella sp.
CAGCGTGAAGGCAGGGCAAAGGACTCGGACGACCGTACACAGGTGGCATTGCTCAAGATGATGAGCATGGGCGGAGAAGGTAATTGGATAGAACGACTGATACAGCTGCATATCGTGCCGCTGACCATTAGCTACGAATACGACCCTTGCGACTTCCTCAAAGCACGGGAGATGCAACTGAAACGAGATAATGCAGAGTACAAGAAAACCAGGCAAGATGACATCCTGAGCATGCAAACGGGTATGATGGGATACAAGGGAAGCGTACACTACCATTGCTCGCCATGTATCGACCAATGGCTGCAAACGCTCGACCCGAAGGAGCCCAAAGGAGAGCTCTATGAGCGAATAGCCCATCATATTGACATGCAAATACACAAAAATTACCGCATCTACGCCAATAATTACGTCGCATTAGACCTTTTGGAAGGCACGGAGACATACCAATGCCACTATACCAATGCCGAGCGGAAAGACTTTGAGCAATATGTTGAGCGGCAAATCGAAAAAATAGAACTGCCGAACAAGGACGTGCCGTTCTTACGCAAATGTATTTTGACAATGTATGCCAATCCCTTGAAAAACTTTTTGGCAACGCAGGCCCCAGAATAATACGGCTCGCCTCAATCCAAAATGCCCCCCCCAACCCAGGAAGATGGCATGAGTTTTGCTGAACATAAGATGAAGAAAATGAGCTAATCGCTCCCAAAACAGAAAATAAATTCAATAAATAATCATTATGGAACAACAAGAATTAGAAAGAATGATACGCGAGAGGGAGATGTCTTTCTCACTGGCTTTTCCCGCCCTGATGCGTAAAGTGTATGTATGGATGGCTTTGGCACTAGTTATCACAGGTGTGACAGCCTATGGCGTCGCCAACTCACCAGCATTATTGCAAGCCATTCTTGGCAATAGCATCCTATTTTGGGGGTTGATGCTTGGCGAATTAGGATTGGTTTTTGCCATTAGCGGTGCCATCAACCGGCTGTCAGCCGCAACGGCAACGCTATTGTTTGTCCTCTATTCTGTCCTGAACGGTGCCACCATGTCGTTCATTTTCATGGCGTACACCATGTCTTCAATCACCAGTGTCTTTTTCATCACAGCAGGCACTTTTGCAGTGATGGCATTTATTGGCTACACCACTAAGGCAGACCTGACCTCAATGGGGAAAATCCTCTTCATGGCGCTTATCGGGCTAATCATTGCTAGTGTGGTCAACATCTGGCTCAAAAGTACAGGACTGCAGCTGATTGCCAGCTATGCAGGTGTCTTGATATTCGTCGGCCTGACGGCCTATGACTCCCAGCGAATCAAGCAAATGTTGGCGGAATGTGACGAGATGGACGAGGGGGCACAAAAGATGGCGCTGCTGGGTGCGCTGACGCTTTACCTGGACTTTATCAACCTCTTCATCTATTTGCTGCGCATCTTTGGCGGCAGAAAATAGTTTTGACCTGGAAACTTAACAGCATAGTAAAAGGTGCATCGAGGCTTCGATGCACCTTTTCTGTCAAAATGACATGTTTTTCTGAATCTTTAAGCTGCTTTCTTTGTCGTAGTTTTTTTCGTCGTTGTAGTTTTCTTTGCAGCCTTTTTCGTCGTTGTCTTTGTCTTGGCTGCCGCAGCTTTCTTTGTGTCAGAATCCGCTTTCTTCACGAAGCGCCCCTTCTCATCGCGGGCAGGGGTATTAGCTTTCTTAGCATTGGTAGTTGTTTTTGTCGTCTTCTTGGTAGCTGCCGCCTTTGTCGTAGCCTTTTTCGTCGTTGTCTTTGTCTTGGCTGTTGCAGCTTTCTTTGTGTCAGAATCCGCTTTCTTCACGAAGCGCCCCTTCTCATCACGGGCAGGGGTATTAGCTTTCTTAGCATTGGTAGTTGTTTTTGTCGTCTTCTTGGCAACTGTTTTTGTCGACTTTTTAGTCTCTCCGACTTTCTTGTCGGCAGTTTTCTTATCAGTTGCTGATTTCTTTGTTACTGATTTTTTAGGGCTTGCTTGTGTGGCAGCCTTGTCTTTGTAACATGCTTTACATGCATGGCGCCCGATGTTCTTGGCATTGGTAAGTGTGGTCGATTTCACCTCTTTTGCATTTCTCAGGTATCCACAGTCCTTGTTTTTATGGTAAGCAACGGCATTGCTTCCCGTTGCAATGTAAACATTGCTTTGGGCAGATACTTCAAGCGCTCCGACGAAAAAAATCGTCAACATGATAACCAAATACTTCTTCATATTAATAACAATTTAGTCTTTACTAATAATTCAGTATTCATTTATTTGTAAATTTGATAGCCTTGTTCTCAAAGGACAGATGACGATGCCCTCTGGCGGCTCATTTTTTCTTTGTCTCTATGCAAATATAAATAAAAAATCTCAAAAGTGCAAAATCTTTGTTAAAAAAAATGATATATTTTGTCGGTTTATGTTTACACAATTGTTTTTTTACAATTATTTGGAATTTTTCTGCATAAATTTTGTGTATTTGAAAAGTACTAAAATTTGAAAGCTTTTCTTCTTGTTTTGAATAGTTTTTCTAAGGATGTAGAATAAATTTTAAAAAAAGATTCGTTTTATACAATAAAAAGTATATTTATTCGTTTATATATGTAATAAACAAAGAAAGTAGCTAATTAAAAAACTCAGAACAAGTATTATGAAGGAAAAGAAAAAACGTATGGAAACGCTCAAGATGTTGATCTCGAGCATGGAGCTAGGTAGTCAGGAGGAGGTTCTGAACGCATTGAGAAAAGAGGGGTTTACGCTGACCCAGGCTACGTTGAGCCGTGATTTGAAGCAGCTGAAGGTTGCCAAGGCGGCAAGCATGAACGGTAAATATGTGTATGTGCTGCCCAACGAGACGATGTACAAGCGCATCTCGAAGAACATGTCTGCTGCGGAAATGCTCCAGACACCGGGATTTCTGTCGATTCATTTCTCTGGGAACATAGGTGTCATCAAGACGCGCCCGGGCTATGCCAGTTCGATTGCCTATAATATTGACAATACGGAGTTGCCTCATATTTTGGGGACGATAGCCGGTGACGACACGATTTTTATCGTGATGAAGCCGCAGTCCTCGCCCGACGATGTCATTTATGAGTTGGAGACTGTGATTCCCAACGTAAAAGACTATCTGTAGGCGGTCTGTATGCTAGTGTGGCATGAGGGCTTTTGAATGGGGCGCCCTGTTCAAGCGTGGTTGGCCGTGTCTGATTCGGACGTATGGTTCATGGTACGGCTGTCTTGTCACGGTGCAGACGGGCAGGTTGCCACATGGAGGCATCGCCTATGGCGTGGAATGGCTGATTGCTGGACGGAAGCATCGTCCATGTGCGGACGGGCTGGGTGTATGCGGCGCATTTGACCGTGAATGCAAGGTTGGCTTGTGGTGTCCCAAACACGGTATTGAACGGTTCCGCCATAATATGAAGAGGGGATTCCGAGTGCATCGTGCAACCTGGCAGACGGATTGTCAAAACAGGTCTGTCATACATCGTGCTATTTATATAATATAAATAGGTGTAAACGAATCCAAAATGAAGAGACTGCTATGCCAACTCCTATTGTGTCAAAACATTATAAGCCTGGCTTCTGCTGTTTTTCTATGAATTTGTGATGCGGATTTATGATGAGGCAAAGATGCGATTTCAACGTATAATGGCAACAAGCCAATTGATAATGAATTGATGAGAACGAAATGATTTTGAGACATTACTTTATTTTGCTGTTCGCTTTTGTAGGGATTTTTGCCTTGCCCGTGCACGGACAGGGCGGCTGTACTTTGCAGGAGTTTCCCGACACGGTGGTAAGCGGAGTCTACCGGCTTCCTGCCACGGTTGCTTTTTGTCAGTCGGGTAAGAAACTCCCTACTGTTGTCTTGGTACATGGAAGCGGCCCGAATGACCGTGACGAGACCCTTTTGGGCAATAAGCCGTTCCGCGACCTGGCGCACGGCTTGGC
>ONQK01000133.1 GCA_900319895.1 uncultured Prevotella sp.
ATTCTTGCCTACTTGTAGGAAGTTGATATATGCCCAGTTGAGTTCATAACAAGGCATAGACACCTTATCTTTGAAACGCATTTCTGTAACATCAAAGCCGTAACTTTCAAGAATCTGACGGATGGATGCAGCTTCATCTGGATAGCAATCTTGGGCTGGCCAAAATCGTATGACTCCCTGTCGAGGATACTGCGGTTTGAAACAAAGTCAAGCTGATTGCACCCGCCGCCGATGCATTGGTCACCTGGCTTCAGCAAATGTTTATGCTGATTCACCATACCGAGACGGAAGAATCCATAGTGATGATAAACTTGGGCAGTGTCATTTTGGGCGCTGCTTAACCAACTCTATTGCTTCCTTACCTGTCAGATGTTCGATGTCAAAGCGAATCATTTGCATACGAGACAAGCCGCTTTCAATTTCTTTCTGCAAAGCCCCGTCCTGATGGGGATTGTAGCGGTTGCCAAGCATGCGAGCTGTTTCCAGCCTCCCATGTTCATCCTCAATGATGTGGATTCTGCCAAAAGCTATTACGCTACGAAAGAAGGTGGTGTACTTCTCCGGCTGGACATCATCCTGCTCGATGACACAGAAAGACGCCTTGTCGCACTTGCGGATGGCGTCTATCTTATGGCCGGTCAAGGCACTGTGAAAGTACAGCTTCCCTTCGTTATATACATAGCTCATGGGGACGGCATACGGATAGCCATCATCGCCAAGCAACGCCAGAGTCCCCGACGTGGACTTCTGCAATATGGCGACGCTCTCCTCTTGGGAAAGCTGCTGGCGCTTGCGCCTCATTTCACGAAACCCACTCATGATATGCCTAATAATTCGATTTCAAAGATAAGTGTCGAGCCGCCGGGGATGCCCGGCTGTGAGAATTTGCCGTAGCCCATCTCGGCAGGGATGTAAACCTCCCATTTGTCGCCGATGTGCATCTGCTGCATGGCGATGATCCAGCCCTCGATGAGGTCACAAAGCCGGCAAGCCAATGGCACACCGCCACGACTGCTGTCGAACTGCTTGCCGTCGATGGTGCTGCCCGTATAATGAGTCGTAATGATACTACGAGCCGTTGGCCTCGGGCCATCCTCATTTCCTTTGCTCAGCACCTTATAATAGATGCCTCCGGGCAGTGCCTTGACATCCTCCTCCCTCGACTTGGCTTCCAGCCACTCCTTGTTGACCTGTATGTATTCCCTCTTGTCCTTCATTAGCCTTCATTGATATAGTTCTTCGTTGACATGTCATAATAGAGGGCTTCGAGCTCCTGCAGTGTCAGCCTCTCCACTGAATGCTCGATGAGCCGTATCAACTCATCGCGCCTGTAATCGTCAGACCGTCCGAAATGTGCCATAACCAATCTCCTAAAATCATAAAGTGTATGAATATCCGTCGCAAAGATACGGATAATTCTTCAAAAGTCCATCAAGACTGGAAAGAAATAGCCACTAGAGCCATGCCATGCTAGCCACCACTACTTTCCCGAATAGGAAAATAAAAAAAATTGTCTTCTGTTATTTTTTTTTGGTTTTTAAACAAAAATTTCGTATTTTTGCAAAAATGAGAACTTTTGCCTATTCGACCTCTGAAAACAAATGTGGCAACCACGCATCAACGATGCTCAGAAAGGTGTGAAAGACGTAAAGTACAACACGGAAAAACTTCGAATTCAAGCAATTAACAAATTAAAACTGGAAAATTTATCATTTATTCACCTAAAATTTACAATTATGAGGAAAATTTTACAACTTATCATCGCCTTGGTGTTCGTTACAGCAGCCTCGGCGCAAACTTTTCAGAAAAATCCCGCAGGAAAACTTGGAAAGCGAAGTGTTAAAACCATGAAAAAACTGCCTTTCTACGCAGGAGAGCAAGATCTTTTTTATTGGAGTCTTTTCGATGGCAGCAGCAATGACTGGGAAGGTGTTGGCACAGGAAAAGAAGCCACCCTCGGTGTGGCTATCCTGGTTCCGGGTGAACACTTTGCAGGTTCAACACTGAAAAGCATCAACATTCCCGTCATATCCGAGTCGATGACGAATGTTACAGCGTGGGTGCGAACAAATTTGGACGGGGCAAACGTTGTGACCATCAATGTTCCCGACAACTCCTTTACGGTAAAGCAATATACGAAAGCAGAGCTCACAGAAGGCTACACCATCCCCGAAGCGGGTGTCTATGTGGGCTACACGTTCTCCTCAACAGATGGCTATCCTGTTGCTATTGCCGGTAATCAGGAAGTTGCCAATTCTTTGTTTTTGCAACTTAACGATGGGAAGTGGGATGACTATTCCTACAATGGTTTTGGCGTTTCTCCCATCCAGATTGCCGTGAGCGGTTTCAAGTTAAAAGCCTATAATGCCTCATTCAGCGGTCTAGAGCCTAAGACAACGCTTGTCAATTCGCCGTTTACGGCACAGGTCGTTTTGAACAATAATGCTGAAAACGCCGTGGAGTCCATCGACTACACCATCAATGTGGACGGAAAGAAAGAGCAGAAGCACCTTGATATGAAGACACCCCTTCCTGCCGGATTGGGCAAGACAACCGTCGTAGAAGTGGAAGGAACGAGTATTTCCGAGGCAAAATCCTATACAGTCACATTGAGTATAGACAAAGTAAACGGTCAGCCCAATGCAGACAATAGCAGCGTGTCGGCCAAGTTTATAAATGTAACCCAAGCCGTTGCGCGCCGCACAGTTGTCGAGGAATTCACGGGTACCACCTGCGGTTGGTGTCCACGCGGTTGGGTTGGCATGGAATACTTGAAGGAAAATTATCAAGACAAATTTGTCGGCATCGCTTTCCACCAATACAATAAGACTGACCCAATGTATGTGGCAAACTATGCTTCCACGACTGATTTAGGCATTCAGGGTGCTCCTCAGTGCACTATAGATCGGAAAATCCTTGCCGACCCCTACTATGGATATTCCGACAGGGGCATCTGGGTGGACTTTGAAGAACTCAACAAAGCATTGCCTGCGGCCGATGTGACAGCTGAAGCTAAATGGAATGAGGACAAGACAGCCGTGGCTATCACAGCCAAAGTGAAACCGCTAACGCAGGGATTGGGATTCACGGTGGCATACGTGCTGACAGCAGACCAACTTTCTGGCACGACCGATGCTTGGAAGCAGTCAAACTACTATTACCAATATACTGCTGCTCAGATTGGCGACGAGCAATTAGCCATATTCGGTAAAGACGGCGAGAAGGGACAGCAAAAAGTGAGTTTGGTGTTCAACGACGTGATGATTGGCAGTTCTTATGATAACAGCGGAAAGAATTTGGCCGAAGTCATTGAGGGTGCCGACAATGCCGAGTTGGAAAAAGAATATCAGGGCAGTTATTCGGTGAGTATGCCGACGGCGGATGTGCTGAAAAACGCCATTACAGAGGACCTCGTGTTTGCCAATGTGCTGGTTGTCAGCAATACGGGCGAAATCCTGAATGCTATTCGCGTGAAAGTGGACAAAGGCACCAATGGCATCAATGAGTTGAACTGTGACGATGTCAACGCAGAAGTGGCTCGCTACAGCCTCGACGGCCGTCGCCTCAACACCCCACAAAAAGGTGTGAACATCGTGAAATTCAGCAATGGAAAGACGCAGAAAATGGTTGTCAGATAAGTCTTAAATACTGATAATTAGACACTCACCGGTGTCTTTGAAACAGTGGAATGCTGACAATTGAAAAATTATAGCATTAAAATAGTGGTATCGTGGGCTTGCCGAATATAGGCAAGCCCACGATGTTCTACTGCGCAATGAACTGTGAGTTGAGTAGGCATGAACCATTCGTTGGACGGATGGCATCCAAGCGCATTTCACTTGCCCCACGGGATTTTATGCAACAGACCGCCGCCCGATGCCCATCTCGCCGCCGCCACATGCCTATGTCACTTTCGCCCGATGCCCATCTCGCCGCCGCCACATACCCATGTCAACTTCGCTCGATGCCCATCTCACTCTGGCGACATGCCTATGTCACTCTGGCGACATGCCTATGTCACTTTGGCGAGATGCCTATGTCACCACCTGCGACATGCCTA
>ONQK01000134.1 GCA_900319895.1 uncultured Prevotella sp.
ACCTTGGATGGATGCGCCTACGGCTACCACCTCATCGGGATTGACGCCTTTTGAAGGCTCTTTCCCGAAGTAGTTCTTCACGAGTGTCTGCACGGCAGGAATACGGCTCGAACCACCTACGAGGATAACCTCGTCGATGTCGCTGGTGCTGAGTTTAGCATCGCGGATAGCATTCTGGCATGGAACGAGACATGCCTGAATCAGTTCGTGTGCCAATTGCTCGAACTGGGCGCGCGTAAGCGTCTTTACCAAGTGTTTAGGCACGCCACCTTCAGCCGAGATATACGGCAGGTTGATTTCGGTCTGCGTAGAACTTGAAAGTTCGATTTTCGCCTTTTCAGCAGCCTCTTTCAGTCGTTGCATCGCCATTGGGTCTTTTGAAAGATCGATGCCTTCGTCGCTCTTGAACCCGCTAACGAGCCAGTCGATGATTACCTGGTCGAAGTCATCGCCACCAAGGTGCGTGTCGCCGTTGGTTGAGAGCACTTCAAACACTCCGCCGCCGAATTCCAGGATGGAGATGTCGAACGTACCACCACCGAGGTCGAACACTGCAATCTTCATGTCTTTGTTTGCTTTGTCCACACCATAAGCCAAAGCAGCAGCCGTCGGCTCGTTCACGATGCGTTGTACGTTGAGACCAGCAATCTGTCCAGCTTCTTTGGTTGCCTGACGCTGTGAGTCAGAGAAATAAGCGGGGACGGTGATGACTGCATCTGTCACTTCTTGTCCGAGATAGTCCTCTGCCGTCTTTTTCATTTTCTGCAGCACCATGGCTGAGATTTCTTGCGGTGTATATTTGCGTCCTTCAATGTCAACACGGGGATAGCCTCCCTCATTCACCACATTGAACGGCACGCGTTCTGCTTCTTTACGCGCTTGCTCATAGGTCTCACCCATGAAGCGCTTGATAGAATAAACCGTGTTCGTCGGGTTGGTGATTGCCTGACGCTTAGCAGGGTCGCCCACTTTGCGCTCGCCATCTTTCACAAACCCCACCACCGATGGCGTTGTGCGTTTGCCCTCGCTGTTGGCGATTACTACTGGCTCGTTGCCTTCAAACACGGCAACACAGCTGTTGGTAGTTCCTAAGTCAATTCCAATAATTTTTCCCATAATGTATTATTTTTTTAATTATCATTCATTTTCACCTGGCATTAGCCCGATGGTTTAATAACAAACCACATGCCAATACGAAAACAGATTTTTTTGACACAAAAAAATGACAACTTGTCAGTTGACACGACCACACACGGACTTTTTGTCAATTATACATTACAAGATACGCATGCAAACAAGGATTTTGCGGCATGGCAGAGGCCGTCTGTTCATTCGTTTCGGGAAGAAGCCGAAAGTGTTGTTCAATTGTGAGGCGTTGGTGAATTGGGGCTCCGGTTCCAATTCATGCATTTGGCTCTGTTGATGTCCAACGAATTATGGAGGATTCGGGGCATTTCATCCTGTCGAAAACATACGAAATGGGTGAGAAGACACACGAAGTATCCCTCACCCATTTCTACTTTATGAAAACGATATATTAAAGTGCAAATTTGTAGCCTACGCTTATCTGGAACACACTGTTCTTAGATTTTTTTTCAGGAATAAAATCGTCCAAGATTGTCCTAGTCCGTTTATCCGTGAAAACATTTGATAGACCCCAGTTGTAGCGTGCGTCAAACACCACATTAGCATATTCGTAAGAAACACCGATTGGAATAGAAATGTCAACAGACTGGATGGCATCCTTGATGTCTGGATCTTCTTCGTTGCCACCTGACATGGCACCTTTCATGTCCATCGAGAGTTTGGAAGCGATGTTAAAACCAGGCTGGATACCGAGTTTTACTGCCAAGCCCTTCAATACATATACATTGGCCATAATGGGAATGTTAATGTAGTCAAGCTTGCCCGTTGCCTCCAGAGACTGCTCGCCAACAACAGGAATCGTAATTTTTTCAGAGTATTTCAGGCCTTGCATAGAGTACATCACGCCAGCTGAGAGACTGAACAGCTCGGAAATCTGGTATTCGCCTTCCACACCGACAGCCAAGCCGATTCTCGGTTTTGGAGAGAGCTTCATCATTTTGCTAACCTCAAAACTCATGTCTGTCAGGTTTGCAATGTTCATACCAACTTTCGGAGCAATAGTGAATGTACCAACAGGCTGTTGTGCAAATGTGTTCACCGAAGACAGCATAATAACTGCCATAATTAAAAATTTCTTCATAATTTTTTGATGTTAGTTTACAATTTATAGTAATTATCCAGTGCAAAGATATTTTTTAATAGTGTTTGTTCCAAATCATTTAGCAAAATTCTTACATTTTTAAATGTTTATTAACATAATAAGTCCTCTTTAATTCCATTTTTCATATTTACCGCCTTTATTTTCCCGAAAACAGAAACAAGACTAGTCCTTACTCTGGAAAACCCACCTCCAACTCCAATTGAGGCATTGCCCCATCTCGTTTGAGCCCGAAAAAGCATTTTTATAATAGAAAAACTTTCGTTTTCTTGTACGAATCTGTTTTTTTTCGTATTTTTGCAAAGTGGTAATAAAACACAAGTAGATTATGATAAACCGTGAACTGATACGTACAAAAATAGTTCAGTTGGTTTTCGCATACTACATGAACGGCGGTAACAACCTCGATTCAGCGGAAAAGGAGTTGCTGTTTAGTTTGTCGAAAGCCTACGAACTGTACAATGTATTACTTTCGCTGATAGTAGCTGTAACCCAAGAAGAGTTCCACCGTGTGGAAATCGGGATTGCGCGCGCACGCCGCGAGGGGACGGAGGAGCCGTCCATGCGCTTTGTCCAAAACCAGTTTGCCCTGCAACTGGAAGACAACATCCAGTTGCGTGAATACATGGAAAGTCGTAACCAAACGTGGAAGGACGACATTGACTTCGTCAGGAAAATATGTACAGCGATTGAACAAAGTGACATTTACAAAGAGTATATGGCGCTGGAAACCGTCTCTTACGAAGACGACCGTGAGGTGTGGCGCAAAATTTACAAACATCTGATCCAGAACAACGAAGAACTTGATGCCCTGTTGGAGGAGAAGAGCCTTTATTGGAACGACGACAAAGAAGTCATCGACACCTTCGTCATGAAGACCATCCGCCGTTTCCAGCCCGAGACGAAAGACAAGCAGGAGCTGCTGCCCGAGTTCAAAAGTGACGAGGACCGCGACTTTGCGCGCAAACTTTTCCGTGCAACCATCCTCAATGCAGGCGAATATCATGGATACATCAACTCACGGTCGCTCAACTGGGATGTCAAGCGGCTGGCATACATGGATTTGATCTTGATGCAAGTAGCACTGGCGGAAATCATGACCATGCCCAACATTCCAATCAATGTGACCATCAACGAATATGTGGAGTTGGCAAAAACGTACAGCACCTCCAAAAGCGGCAGCTACATCAACGGGATGTTGGACGCCATCGCACGCAAACTCATTGAAAAAGGGATACTGTTAAAGTACATCGACCCTGAAAAAGACAAACCCTTGAAACAAACAGCAAAAAAACCTAAAAAGCAAGAGGAGGAGGCTGGGGACAGCGACCCCGAAACGCCTGCGGAAGAGCAGGAGGAAGCTGCCAAAGCGACAAGTGCCAAGAAGCCAAGGATCAGGCGCACCAAAAAAGCAGAAGAATAAAAACAAAAAATATTGAACAATTATGAATACAGCAATTTTTTTACAGCAAGCCGGCGGCGGCAGCATGCTGAGTTTTTGGATCATGATGATTGCCATTTTCGCCATTATGTGGTTTTTCATGATTCGCCCACAACAGAAACGTCAAAAGGAGATACGCAATTTCCAGAACTCGCTTCAAGAGGGGAGCAAGGTCGTCACGGGCGGCGGAATCTACGGCACAGTGAAGCGTGTCGACTTGACAACCAACGTCATTGAGATTGAAATTGCAAGAGGCATTGTCATTTCAGTAGACAAAGGCTCCGTATTTGCCGACAACACAGACTTGGCAATGCAGAACCGCCAAAAGTAAGCCTCGGCACAGATATACTGACTCCCGATGACATGCACAAGACGAGTCAGCACACCGGTCGAGACGGATATAAGCGTTTTCAAGCGTTGCAGTCATGGGAAATTTTGAAACCAGAAGCCCAAAAACAATTTTCAAGAGTTTCTTGTTTAAATTATTGAACAAGGAAGTCTTGATTTTTGTCTTTTTCCTGCTTTTAAGCAGTTTTTTCTGGCTTTTGACAACCTTGAACGAGACGTACGAGAAAGAGTTACATGTGCCTGTTCACATCACTGGCGTACCTCAAAACCTTGTTCTGACTACCAACGAGACAGACACCCTTCGCGTGACCCTTCGCGACCGGGGCTTTGCACTGGCTTCCTACTGGATAAGCAATAAAATCCAGCCTTTGCAAATTGCCTACCAGACCTATGCCAAGTACAACGGCCAGGGCACGGTGCCCACGTCAGATTTACAACGAAAATTGACACAACAACTGGCACATTCGACAAAAATTGTGTCAATTAAACCGGAAAAACTGATGATTTCATCTACAAGTGAACGCCCCAAGCGCGTGCCCATAGAGTTGTCGGGCATTGTGACAGCGGCAAACAGCTATCGCATTGCACACATCCGCTTCAAACCCGACAGCATTGAAATCTACGGCGACAAATCTAAGCTGAATACCATCAAGTCGGTGCGCACGAAAGCGGTGAAAGTCGTTGATTTTGAGGAGAAAGTAATGCTAAAAGCCTGTAAGCTGGCATCCATCCATGGCGTTAAGCTGGTGCCTGATACAGTAAACGTCGAAATCATCCCTGAAATACTGACAGAGCAAGTCATTGACGTGCCCATCACGGTCATCAACGTACCTTCAGACAAGATTTTGCGCACATTCCCCTCCCGCGTCAAAGTGCGCTATGTCATAGGCTCCAGCTCATTTAGAGCCATTGGGGCGGAGCATTTCAAAGTCATAGTCGACTATAACGACATCAAGCACAACGTTACAGACAAATGCAAGGTCCGTTTACAATCAAAGCCTGCTCCGGTAGTCAAAGTCCAGATAGAAACACAAGAGGTGGACTACCTGATAGAAAAGAAGGCCGTGTCAAACCATGTAAGATGACAAGGAAGATGGCACAAAAAGCAGGATACATCGCCATTACGGGAAGCATCGGCAGCGGCAAGTCGCATGTGTGCAGGCTCTTGCAGCTCTCGGGTGTTGAGGTTTACGACTGTGACACCGCGGCCAAACGGCTCATAAACACATCGAAACCTTTGCAGGACGAGCTACAAAGACTCGTTGGCAAAGCTGTTTTCGTCGACGGAGAATTACAAAAGGCCATACTCTCAGCCTTCATACTGGCCTCAAAAGAAAATGCACAGGCTGTAAACGAGATTGTGCACCCCGCGGTGGCAGCCGACCTCGTCGCCTCGGGCACACGATGGTTCGAAAGCGCCATCTTGTATTCCAGCGGCTTTGACCGACGCTTACCCTTAGACTACGTCATCTGCGTGAGCGCCCCCTTGGAACTACGCATCAAGCGCATCATGCAGCGCGACGGCATCAACCATGAAAGAGCCACCAGCTGGCTGAGGAGCCAAATGCCCCAAGAAAAGATGCTCGAAAGGGCTGATTTCAACATCGTGAACGATGGTCGAATAGAAATCGACAAACAAATAGAACAATTATTTATAAACCTAAAAACAAGAAAATTATGTTGACAATTCTTTCCATAGCAGGTAAACCTGGGCTTTACAAACTGGTTTCACGAGGTAAAATGAACTTAATTGTAGAGACCTTAGATGCAATGCATAAGCGCCTCCCCGTTTTTGCCACCGACCGCATCACATCGCTCGCCGACATTGCGATGTTCACCGAGACAGAGGACATCCCTTTGGTCGACGTGCTGGTGAAGGTGCGCGAATGCGAAAACGGCCAAAAATGCAAGCTGAACTATCGAAAAAGCAGCGAAAAAGAGCTGCACGACTTTTTTGCCACCGTTTTACCCAACTACGACCGCGACCGGGTGCGCGCTTTTGACATCAAGAAACTACTGCAATGGTACGACATTTTGGTGGAAAACGGAATTACGAACTTTGAAGAGGACTTGCGCCCGACAGAAGGCGACAACATTGACGACCGTCTGGAAAAAGAGTAGTTGAAAACATCATCTGTCTGGAAACTCCCTGAAAATTGCATTTTCAGAAGCCAAACATTGCCCAACAGTGAGATACATCTTAGCATTCGACTCCTTTAAAGGCTGCTTGAGTTCGACCGAGGCGGCGGACGCAGCCTGCCAAGGCATACGCCATGCCGACAAAAGCGCCGAGATACAGACGTTGTCGGTTTCCGACGGTGGAGAAGGACTGGTGGATGCTTATCGCCAGGCTGTTGGAGGACAATTGGTTGAGATGCGCGCGCACGATGCAATGATGCGCCGCCTGACCGCCCATTACCTGATTACCCCTTCAGGAAAAACGGTAATTGAAGCCGCGGCGACCTGCGGGCTGGCGTTATTGTCAGAAAACGAGCGAAATCCCATGCGCGCCACTTCATTTGGCATCGGCGAAATGATTGCCCATGCCGTGGTCGAACACGGTTCCCGGCAATTCATCATCGGCCTTGGCGGAACCGCTACCAGCGACTGCGGCATTGGACTTCTGCAAGCATTGACGAGTAAAATCACGCCCAACGGACATTTCGACGATGCCTATCAAAAGGTACTGAGGACATGCACTTTCACGCTGGCTTGCGATGTTGACAACCCCTTGTTGGGGACACATGGCGCAGCACAGGTTTTTGCACGACAGAAAGGTGCTGACGAGGCAATGATTGCAGCGCTCGAGCGGCGCGCAGAAAAATTTGCGGAACTCTCTGCAAAACATTTTCACCGCGACCTCTCCCAAGCCAAAGGCGCGGGTGCCGCCGGTGGCATTGGCTATGCCATGATGCAATATTTGAATGCAGAATACCATTCCGGTGCAGACCATCTACTCGATTTGTTGCAATTTGAGACGTTGCTCGACAATGGACAAAGCATTGTTGTTACGGGCGAGGGGCGTTCTGACGCGCAGACTCTGATGGGAAAGCTTCCGCAAAAAATCATGCTTCGGGCCAGGCGCAAAAATGTGCCGACCTGGCTGGTGAGCGGCGAATTGAGCGAGCCACAGCAGCTGTTGGAGGCGGGGTTTGAGAAGGTCGTGAGCATCCGGCCGGCACACTTACCGCTCGAAGCCGCCATGCAACAAGCCGTTGCCCGCCAGAATTTGTCGGATACGATGCAAAAATTAATTCAAAAATAGCAGAGAAGATGAAAAAGATTCTAGTAATTCTAATGTGTCTGATCCCCCGCATTGCCAGCGGACAAGACCACCTCTACCCGTTCTATCTTGGCACGGACGAAGGCAAAGTCATCAGTTTGAAACAATTTGAGGGCAAAGT
>ONQK01000003.1 GCA_900319895.1 uncultured Prevotella sp.
AAAAACATCGCCGTAATGCACTGAAACAGGGTAGGCGTCAATTATAAAAGAACCGCTGGAGCTGCCCAAGGCAATGATGCCGAAGCTTTGCTGCATCCAACACGCCAGCAGGCCGATGCCAATACCTAAAATAGCGCCTACGGCTGCTATCATGCGTCCCTCAAACAAGAAAACCTGGCTGATTTGGCGGTCGGAAGCACCTATGTTTCGTAAAGTAACCACATCGTTGCGCTTGTCAATCATAAGCATCGACAGCGATCCGATGATGTTGAAACATGCGATGACAAGAATGAAAGTCAGGAAAATGTAAGCGATGAGCTTCTCGATTTTCATAATGCGAAAAGTGTCTGCCTGCTGCTCATAACGGTCAAGCACCTGAAAACGGCCGGCAGCCGCTTGCCGCATCTCTTTTTTCACCTTGTTGAGGTCGCTGCCTTCTTTCAGGCGCATCTCCAGGGAGGTCAGCTGTCCTTGCAAATGGAACAGATTACGCGTAAAAGCTATCGGTACAATCACATATCGATTGTCGTAGGTGGATTGTTGGGCAGAGAAGACCGAGCCTGAAAAGTACAGCGAGTCCAAGACGAAGCCGTCGGTTGGGTTCGTCATGTCCAACTGTCCCTCGCGCTTAGGGGCATAGACTTTTAGAAAATCCTGCGACTGTGCGCCCATGCCTAGTCCAACGGCAAGCTGGAGGCCGGGAATGGCATATTGCAAATTGGCGGCTTGCAATTGAAACTCGTTTTCACCGAGCAAAATCTCGCTGATGTGCGTCAATTGGTCAAAATTTTCGTCGACGCCTTTGAGCATCACCATGGCTTGCCGGTTGCGAAAGGTGGCCAAAGCCTGCTCTTCCACGCATTCTGTCGCCACTTCCACTTGCGGGAATTGCCGGATTTTTTCCAGGACCGGATCGTCTGCGGCTACGCTTTTGCCCTCAACGGGGACGACTTTTAGCTGCGGGTCTATGTTGGTGAAAAATGAGGCGACTAAGTCATGAAAACCGTTGAAAACGCTCAGGACAATGACCAATGCAGCTGTTGCCACCATCACGCCGGTCATTGAGATGACCGAGATGATGTTGATGACATTCGTGCTCTTTTTTGAGAACAGATAGCGGCGGGCGACGAACAGCGGAAAATTCATTCAATTAGCCTTTAAGCAGTTCGTCGATTCGTTCAATGTAGTCCAAGCTGTCGTCAATGAAAAAACGTAGCTCGGGCACGAAGCGCAGCTGTTTTCCCACGCGTTTTCCAAGCTCAAACCGGATGGTGCGGTCGTTACCGTTGATGTTTTCGAGCAGTTCCTCTGCCTTTTCTGAGGGGAAAATGCTCAGGTATGCTGTACAAATGCTTAGATCGGGAGAGATACGGCATCGTGTGACGCTGACCATTACGCCGTTCATCAGGCGTGTCTGGCTTTGGAAGATAAGACTTAGCTCTTTTTGAAGCAGTCTGGCTATGCGGTTTTGTCGTGTTTCTTGCATAAAAAATGAAATTATTTTCGATGGAATGGTTTATTCTAAGTCAATATGTGCCACTTGCAGGTCTTCTTTCAAGAAAATTCTCGTTTTCTCGATGAATTTTTCTTCATTTTCAGTGGTTAGGCAACTGACGGAGCCGTTTTTTGTCGTCTTCTCTTCTATTTCCGGGTGTCGGGCGAGGTAGGATTTCAGGCTCTCTGATACATATTTCCCCTGTTCCACAATTTTGATGTGTGGCGGGATGTGTTTGCGGATGGTGTGCATCAATAGCGGATAGTGTGTACATCCGAGCAGCACGGTGTCGATTTTTGGGTCTTTCTCCAGCAATGTCCCAATTCGTTGTCTGACAAAGAAGTCTGCGCCGGCGCTGTCTGCCTCACCTGCCTCGACGATGGCAGCCCATAGCGGGCATTCTTGCCCAACAATGGTGATGTCCGGGTGTAGTTTCGCGATTTCCAGGTTATAGCTTTTTGAGCGGATGGTCCCTTCGGTTGCCAGTACGCCGACGTGGCGCGTCTTGGTGAGGCTACCGACGATTTCTGCAGTTGGCCTGATGACCCCCAGTACTCTCCGTTGTGCATCCCATGTGGGCAAGTCGCGCTGTTGGATGGTGCGCAGGGCCTTTGCAGAAGCGGTGTTACAGGCTAGAATGACCAGATGGCATCCTAAATTGAACAGTTTGTTCACAGCTTGTCGCGTAAACTGATAGACCACATCGTAGGAGCGTGCGCCATAGGGTGCGCGCGCATTGTCGCCGAGGTACAGATAGTCGTACTCCGGCAAGGCTTTTCTCAACTCGTGCAGTATGGTCAGTCCGCCATATCCTGAGTCAAAAACGCCGATGGGTCCTGGCTTTGAAGAGAGCGTCATGGCTTCAGGAGAACTTCTTTAATCATGTTGGTGACATCTATGCCTAAGTCTTCGCTCAGATATGGTACGGCGTTGTTATCGGTGTTGAAAATGGCTTTCAATTGCTTTTGTTTTCCCACCTTTCTCACGGCATCACCTAGTTGTTGATGTACGGGTGCGAAGACTTCTTTTTCGGCTTGGGCTATTTGCCGTTGTGCCTCTGTCTTGAACTTGAGGTTGCTTTCAATAAGCAGCTGGAGCTCTTCTTGGCGTTTTTTGAAGATGGAGGGGGCAAAAGTCTTCTGTCCTTCAAGGAATTGCTCGTATTTGTTGTTGAATTCGTCCTCTACGCGTTTGATCTCGGCATTGTATTTCCCTTTTATCTTCTCAAGACTTGCTGCAGCTTGTTGATATTCTTCCATGCTTGTCAGTACTTCTTGATAGCTGAAATAGCCGAAGCGGCTTTGTGCGGCGGCCATCATCGGCAGGCACACGAGTGTTAAAAGTAGAATGTTTTTTTTCATATCGCTTTCAATTTGTTCTGGAAAAGAGAAACTCCCCTTCCTTCGAGGCGGCCTGATGGTCGATGCAGGTATAGCTGCCTACCGATTGTCAGTCCGCCTGTTGGGATGAGGGGAGTAGCTGGCTGATTATTTCAGTTTCTTGATTTCTGTCTGGACTTCCTGGGTCAGGTCTTTGGATGCAGTACCCACATACAGCGGTGCTCCTGCCTCAAAGATGTAGGTGTAGTTGCCGTTTTTCCCCACATTTTGGATGGCGTTGCGCACTTTGGTGAAGACGGGTGCCATTTTCTCGTTCTCCAACTTTTGAAGTTCTTGCTGATTGGCTTGGTATTGTTGCTGGATTTTTTGGTACATTTCTTGTAAGTTGGCCTCTGTCTCCTGTTGTTTGGTCGCACTCATCGTGCTTTTTTGCTTCTCATACTCTTCTGCCTTGCGTGTGAGTTCTGTCTGCATGGCTTGCAGTTCGTTTTCATATTCTTTAGCCTTAGCTTCGAGTTCACCACGGATTTTGCTGATTTCGGGCAGTGACTGCATGATGGACTGTGAGTCGACGTGTCCGAATTTTTGTGCAAACAAGGTTGTTGGGGCGATAAGCATCACCATTAAGATTAATTTTTTCATTGCTTTATAGTTTTTTAGTTTACTATTCTTTGTTTAGATGGTTGCAAAAATAATAAGTTTAATTTGAATATCCTAATTTCTGGAGGACTTCGTTGCTGATATCCACTTTTGGGGAGCCGAAGATGATGCTCGTGTCGCTGGCGCGATCCAATACCAGTGAATATCCGCGCAGCTCGCTGATGTCCTTTACGGCATTGTAAATCTCTTCTTGGATGGGGGTCAGCAGGCTTTCGCGCTTTTTAAACAATTCGCCTTCCGGTCCGAAATATTTTCGTTTTAGGTCGCTGGCAGCCTTCTCTTTTTGCATAATGGCTTCCTGCCGTGCTTTTTTTTCTTCCTGAGAGAGGAAAACCACCTCGTTCTGGTAGTTTTTATACATGGTTGAGGCTTCTGTGTTGAGGGCTTCAACCTCTGCCTGCCATTTTTTGCTCACTTGGTTGAGTTGTTCGTTTGCTCGTTCATAGGCTGGAATGTTTTTAAGAATGTATTCCATGTCAAGCAATGCAAATTTTTGTGCCTGTGTCTGGACTGCCGCTAGGGCGAACAAGACTACTGCAATGTACTTTTTCATGTTTATTTTCCTTTCTTTTATCAAGTTTTTGGTTATAATGAATCATATTAGAATTCTTGTCCCAAAACGAAGTGGAATTGTGAGCCGCCTTTCTGCTTGGTGACAAGTGTCTTGTCAAATCCGTAAGCCCAGTCTAGCCCCATCATGCCAACCATCGGCAGGAAGATTCGCACGCCGATGCCCGCCGAGCGTTTCATGTCGAAGGGGTTGAATTTCTTGGTACTTTGCCATGCGTTTCCTGCTTCCAAGAAGGCGAGTCCGTAAATGGTGGTATTGCCTAGCATGAAGGGGTAGCGCAATTCGAGTGAGAAACGGTCGTAGGCATAGGCTCCTGAGCCGATGGTGCCGTTTTCATAGCCGCGCAAGCCGATGGTTTCTTCGTAGCTTCCGCCATACCCTCCGCTCATGCCGTCTCCACCAACGTAGTAGGTCTCGAATGGCGACTGTTTGTTGCGGTTGAACGACCCTAGAATTCCGAGCTCAACACGTGTCATGAGCACCAAACATTTCTGCCCGCTGGTCAGTGCTGTATAGGTTTTTGCCTTGAATTTCCATTTGTGGTACTCTAGCCACCGGAACTTATCTTGCTGTTCCTGGCTGAAAGTCGGCGATTCTGGATTCTTTGCCAGATTTTCGTAGTCTTTGCCATCCCAGAGCGACCATGGCGGCGTGATAGACACCGATGCCTCGAATTCTGAGCCGCGGCGCGGGAAGAGCGGGTTGTCGGTTGAGGTGCGACTGAGTGTCAGGCTGAGGTTCAGGTTGTTGAATGCGCCTGTGCGCACGATGGGAATGGCAAAATATTTCCAGTTTTTCAGGTCATAGCGCTGATAGCCCAGTTGTACCGACAGTTGGAAGTAGTCGTCGGGCCATCTCAACCGTTTTCCCCATCCCACATTCAGGCCGATGAGCTTCATGTAGGTGTCCGGGTCGTAGTAGTTCTCATAATTGTTGTAATAATTGTTATATGAGCTGTATCCGTAACCGTTCATGTAGTAGTTGTTGTACAGGCTGTTCATGTAGGCATCGTTCCAATAGCGGCTCGACACGTCGGTTTGCTTTGAGTAATAAGCGCCTACGCTGAAATGGATAGGCCGTTTCCCGCCGAACCAGCCTGTGGAGTAAGAAGCGTTGTAGCGTTGGAAGTAGCTTCCGTTGGTCTCCGCGCCCAGGGCCAGTTGCTCGCCGTCGCCGATGGGCATGAATCCGCGGTGCTCGCTATTTTTTCTGAACAGGTTGCGGATGGAGAAGTTGTTGAGTTTAAGTCCTAGTCGTCCGATGACACCCGTTTGGCCCCAGCCGAATGACAGCTCGACTTGGTCGTTGTTTTTTTGTTCCAAGTCGTAGTTGAGGTCAACCGTCCCGTTTTCGGCGTTAGGCCGGATGTCCGGGCTCACTTTCTCGGGCATGAAGTGTCCCATTGAGGCAAGCTCGCGCGCGGTGCGCTCCAATGCTTCTTTGCTGAAGAGGTCGCCTGGCTTGACCCTGATCTCGCGGCGTACTACATTTTCGTAAATTTTGGTGTTACCATTGATGTTTACGCGGTTGATGTAGGCTTTCGGGCCTTCCATGATGCGCATTTCCAGGTCTACTGAGTCGCCTACGACGTTGATTTCTGTGGGTTGGAGCTGGTAGAATACATGGCCTGTGTTCCAATAGTTGTTGCCCACGGCATCTTCGTCTTCCGAGAGTCGCTTGTTCAGCAGTTTTTGGTTGTATACGTCGCCTTTCTGCATGCCTAGCACGGCGCTCAGGTAGTCGGTCGAGAAGGTTGTGTTTCCTACCCAAGTGATGTTGCGGATATAGTATTTTTTGCCTTCGTCGATTTTGACGTAGATGTTTACATGTTTGTCGTCAACGTTCCAAACACTGTCTTCGACGATTTCTGCGTCGCGGAATCCGTATTCGTTGTATTTGCTGATCAAGTTTTGCTTGTCTTCTTTATAGCGTTCCGGCGTGTATTTCTTCTTTTTCAGCAAGTTCGCCAGTTTCCCGGACTCATGGAGAGACTTGAAGGCACCGCTTTTGAACAAATTGCCTTTCAACTGCTTGTCCGTCAATTGCTTATTGCCGTCGAAAATGATGTTTTTCACTTTCATTTTCTCTTTTTTGTCGATGATGATGTCTAAGATCACATGATTCTCGGTTGTCACGTCGTCGCGTTGGCGGATGTTGATTTCGGCGTTGTTATAGCCTTTTTCTGTAAAATATTTTGATGCCAAGATTTTGGCGCGGTCGATCATGTGCGGCGTAATCTGGTTCCCCTTGAGCAGCCCCAGCTTGCTTTCCAAGTCTTCGCGCTCAGACTTTTTGACACCAAGGTAGTTGATTGTGGACACGCGCGCGCGCGTGTTTAGGTAGATGTGCAGGTAAATCTTGTCACCCACCAGCGAGTCGGCCGCAATGGTTACGTTGGAGAACAATCCGTGCTTCCAGTAGCGCTTGATGGCCTCTGTGACTTCTGTTCCGGGAACGCTGATGCGCTGTCCGACGGAAAGTCCTGATATGCCTGTCAGCACGAAGTCTTCATAGCCTTTTACACCGCTGACGTTGATGCCGCCGATGATGCAGGTTCGTGGTGAGCCGGCATACGAGATGTCCGGGTTTAAGATGACGTCTTGGGCGTTGGCTGCCATCTGGCAGGCAAAAGCCAGTCCTAGTAAGGATATAATCTTTAAACTGAATTTTCTATATAGATATTTCATGGAATTAATATAATTTCTCATCGTTAAATTCAATTTTCTTCACTCTCAACCTGTGTTCCCGTCTTTCCAAATCGGCGTTGGCGCTGTTGATAGTCGGAAATGGCAAGATGCAGGTCTTTTTCTCTGAAATCGGGCCAAAAAGTATTGCAGAAATATAGTTCAGAATAGGCGATTTGCCACAACAGGTAGTTGCTCACGCGCAATTCGCCGCCTGTGCGGATGAGCAAGTCGGGGTCGGGCATGAAGGCCGTGGTGAGATAGCTGCTGAATGTCTCTTCGGTCACGGTCTCGTCCATCTTTTCCATCAATTCGTCCGTCGTCTGGCAGTTCCGGCACAGTTCTTTTATTTGTTGTTTCGTCGCCTGCACGATTTCCCAGCGGCTCGAATAGCTCAAGGCAATGGTCATGGTCATGGCATCGTTGCCTGCTGTATTCTTTTCCACCTCTTGCAACTTCTGCTGTACGGCTTGGGGCAGCCGACCCTTGTCGCCTATGACTCGGAAGCGTACGTTGTTCTTCATCAAGACTTCGTCTTCTAGTGAAGTCAGCACAAGACCCATCAAAGTGTTCACTTCCTCTTCCGGACGATTCCAGTTTTCTGTTGAAAATGTATAGAGAGTCAGATATTTTACCCCCAAGCGGACGCATTCGGCAGTGATTACGCGCACGGTCTCTACGCCAGCCTGATGTCCGTAGCTGCGTGCCTGCCCTTTTTCGGCAGCCCAACGGCCGTTCCCGTCCATGATCACGGCAATGTGCTGGGGAATTCGCGTTAAATCGAGGTCATTCATCTTCATCGTCATTTAGTCGTTATCGTTGTGGCAGGTCCTACATTTTGCCATGAAGCTGTAGGTCAGCGTCAATTGCAAGGCAGAATAGCCGTCTGCATTTTTGAAAAGACCTGAACTGCTTATCCCGTAAGGGTCCTTGATGCCGTCGAGCTCATCGCTCAACGAGAAGTGAACGCTCCATTCAACTCCTAAGTTCAATCGGTCTGATATCTTGTATTTCACTCCTACTCCTATCGGTAGGTTTGCAGTAAAGACGTTTTTTTCTGCCGTTTTGACGAAGGTGCCGCCGAGCCCGCCGAAGAGGAACGGTACAATCCGTTTTGAGCCACGGTAGTCGCGTCCGGTTCCGTAGGGCCAGAAATTGTATTCATAGACCACGCCCACGTCTACCAAACTATGGTTGAACTCGTATGGAGTGCCCTGGAAATCAGGATAGTAGGTGGTCACGTCATTTGATGCACCTTTTAGCTTTCCGTATGAGGCATTCATTTTCAAGTCCATGTAGGGATTGAAGATGTAGCGCGCCACCACAGAACCGATGGGTTGCAGGTTCTTGAAAGGCTTTCCGTTGAAGTCGCCTTGGTAGCTGACAAGCCCGCCGCCGCCGCCGAATTCCATACGGTACTCGACATCGTCTTGGGCATGTAGGGCCTGTATGCCCAGCAAAAGCGCAATCATCATCAAATACTTTTTCATGGGGCTTGGTGCTCTGTCTTATTCTGTAAAGGTTTTTGGATTTTGTTTCCAGCCCAATCGGTTTAGCCGGCCGCGCCAGATTTGTCCGTTGTCACCGCAGATAATCCAAATGTAGTGCTGACTGTCTGAGGTGGCTGCAAACACGGTTTTACTGCTTGCAAAGTCTTCGGGGAGGCTGAAACGTTTTTCTGTTTGCCAGCTCAGTCCACCGTCAACACTGACATACAGGTTGCCGAAGGCCTTATGTGTCGAGCCTCCAATGCCGTCGCCACCGAAGGCGAGCATACCGCCATCGTACTGAAAGGCTGTCAAATTGGTCAATCGGGGTAGTTGGAAACTTGTTCTCGCCTCTTCCGACAAGCATTGCCAAGGCTGGTTCTCCGCAAAATCTCCATAGTCGGACAATTTTTGCCAGACCATTGCTGTGGCATCCGATGGATATTGGTCAATGCTGCGGTTGCCTATGACAACCAGGCGCGTGAATTCGTTGTTTGTGGAAACTGGTAGTGGCACGCCGTTGAAGTCGTCAGTTGGGAAGAAGGCCGCCTCTTCGCCGCCGAGTTCCTCTTCTGTAAAATCGTTGCATGAATTTTCGTCGCCATTTGAGGCATAAAGTTTTCCACTTTCATCTACGCCGAAAACTTTCACGCCGTCACTGCCTACCAGCTGCTTCATCGGGCAGGCCCCATTTGAGGAATATTCGGCGATTTCCCAGCTCGTGTCGTTGGCGTCAATCTTCCAAAGGGTGCCATTGTCCAAGATGAATGGCTTGTTGTGGCAAACCACAAGGTTCTTGTAGGCATCTGCACTGAATGTTCCTTTGGTTTCCCAATTGTCGGGCTGTGTCGCTGAAGTGCAGTAGACTTGTGTCTGGGTGCCATCGCTGCCCAACACCCATATTCTGTTTGCCGCAACGACCATTTTCATGCCTTTAAGGCTTGACAATTGTGCTGCAACACCCATTTTTTTCCATTGAAAAGAGTCTGCCTGTTCCTTGTGGACGTTCAGCATGACGGTGTAAACTCGTTTGTATGTCCCGTCTTGGGAGGTGACAATGAATTTTCTCGGTTGGGTGAAGTCGATGGAGTCGGTCGTCACGAATGTCTCGACTTTGTCATCTTCTGTGTTTTTGATGCCTATTGTCCCGCCATTCTTGCTGGTGGCGCTGACCACAACCTTGCTGACGTCTGTTCCGCAGGGCAGTGAGTCGGCATTGTAAATCAGTCCTTGCAGCTGGTCAATGTACATTTTGTACTGACTGCCCGCAATCGTCGTTGCATAGACGCTGTCTGCACCTGAAGAGGTCGTGGTGTGCTGTATACACTTCAGTCCTCCCAAGGCAAATGTTGCCATGGCGGCATCGTTGTTTGCCACGAGTCCATCTTCTTCGTCGCTTGGAAGACATGAAGTGATCATCATCGAAAGAAGGACGACCCAAGTCAGGGGACTGATAATTAGCTTCATCATAATTTTTTAAAAAATTGGTTTAATCGTGCAAATTTAATCAGAATTATCGAAATAGCCGTTTTTTTTAATATTTTATTATGTTAATTATTCAAATTCTCCCCGTTTTTTAAGTTCTATTTAGAGATTATGGTCTTCAAAAACCTGGTTTTTCCAAAAACAGGTCAGATTTTGAAGTTGGAAATACCGAAAAGTCAACCGATTATGAAAAAGTCGTGATGACTGGAGTTTCTTTGTTATCACGACTTTATCTTCTGGACGGGCCAATGTGCTGGTCTCTAATCGATTTTCATTGCTTGAAGCAGCTCGATGCATTCGGCCAGGGAGTCTTCCCAATACGGGATTTCCAGGTTGTAGGTCTGCTTGATTTTTGTCTTGTCGAGCACACCGTACGCCGGCCGCCGCGCCGGGGTGGGGTATTCTTCGGTGTGCAAGGGCCTGACGTTGCAGTTTTTGATGCCTGCAAGCCGGTGGATGACTTTGGCAAAGTCGTACCATGAGGTGACCCCTTCGTTGGAGAAATGGTATACGCCGGGCATGAACTTTTGCCTGATGGCGGCCATGATGATGGCCGCCAGGTCGCGTGCATAGGTTGGCGTGCCTATTTGGTCGAAGATGACGCCCAGTTCATGGCGCTCTTTCCCCAGTTGAATCATGGTCTTGACAAAGTTATTGCCGAAGGTGGAGTAGAGCCATGCGGTGCGTATGATCATGGCTTGCTTGCACTCTTGCATGATGGCTTTCTCGCCCTCGAGTTTTGTCTTCCCGTAAAAAGTTGATGGGTTGGCTTGGTCTGCCTCATTGTAGGGCGTGTGCTTGGTGCCGTCGAAGACGTAGTCGGTGGAAATCTGTATAATCCAGCCGCCGCGCCGGTCGATGGCTCTTGCCAGGTAGCGTGGCGCCTCGGCGTTTAGGCGCCGGCAAAGCTCCTGTTCGGTCTCGGCTTTGTCGACGGCAGTGTATGCTGCGCAGTTGATGATGCCGTGGATGTCGTTCTCTTCAACGTAGTGTGTCACTGCGTCCTGGTCGGTGATGTCCAGTTGCTCTACGTCGGTGTTGAAGTATCGGTTCTCGGCATGTTCTTTTTCCAAGAGTTGCAGTTCATTGCCTAACTGCCCATTACATCCTGTTATTAAAATGTTCATTTTTTATTCAAATTTTAATCCTTTAGTCTTATCTTCCAAGTAATAATCGCTTAGCATTCCCATGAAGGTTGATATTTCTTTGATGGCATGGTTGGTTTCCGTGCTGATTTCTTTTTTCTGGAGCTTGAGCATAATCGTCCCGTAGAGGGCGTTGAGGCAGGTCTCGATTTCGCAGGCCTCTTTGTCACTTTTGTTGCGCAGCTCGACGACGAAAGGCAATACTCTGTAGTATTCCGCGTTGTAGAACGGGAACTGGCTGCTTTGCAAGAGTTGCTGATGCAGCTCGTTGAGGTCTCGGATGAGAATGTTGTTGATTTGAAGATGCCCTTTTTCCCGGCAACCTTCCTGGTTCATCATGCGGATGAGGTTCCCGTACCAGTCGGCCATCTCCTCTTTTTCCTCGCGGCTGTTGTCGAATTTTTCGATGTATTCGCGACGTATCTTGGTCAAGTTGCAGTCGTAGGCGCGGATGATGTCTTCAACCTGCCACATATACAGAATGTATTCTGCAATGTTTTTTTTCCGAAGGTCTTGTGCTATGAACATGATGGTTTTTCCTAGTTAGTTCATGAAATTGAGCAATGAGAGCTTGAACACGGTCCCCAGAAACATGATGATGGAGAAGAAGATGACCATGCTTCCAATGATCTTGTTGATGAGCTGTATGCCGTTATAGTCGAATTTCCCCCTTATTTTGTCGATGATCCATGTGAGCCCGAACCACCAAAGTAGTGCGCCGATGATGATGCTGATATAGCCAAAGGTCATTTCGACGGGATGGTCGGGCACGATGAAGGCAAACTGTGCGAAAAGTGCCATGAACAACAGTATGATCAAAGGGTTTGAAAAGGTCACCAGGAAAGCCGTCAGCGCATTGTGCGCCAAGGTCCCTTTGTTCTGGCTGCTGATGTGCATCTTTTTCGTCGGATTTGACCGGAAACAGTAAATGCCGAAGCACAGCAGGAGAATGCTGCCGATGATTTGGAGGAAGAATTTATTTTGGTTGTTCGTAATCAAATCCATCACAAAACTCATGCCGAAACCCGTGAAAAGGGCGTAAATGATGTCGCTGACCGTCGCGCCGATGCCCGTGGCGAAACCATACCACCTGCCCTTGTTGAGCGTGCGTTGGATGCACAGCACGCCGATGGGACCCATCGGAGCCGAGACACAGATGCCGATGAGGATGCCTTTGAAGATAATGTCTAAGATGTCAATATGAGTCGTTAATGGCATAATGGCTGCAAAATTACTATTTTTTTCGATAATTTTCGTCTTTTTATTTTAAAAAAGTTTGATGGCTGTGGCAAAAATATTAATTTTGCTTTTGCGTTAATAACATAAAAGTTGTGAAAGTTGTCTATGGACTATATTTGGGAAGCCGACGACCTGTTTCTGGGCTTGGATTTAGGGGGGACTAACGCGGTCTTAGGCTTGGTGAACGGCTGTGGAAAGGTGCTGGCAGAGGCAACGTTGCCGACTTCAAGCTTCCCTACGGTTCAGGCGTTTGTCGAGGCCGCGGTTTCCGCCGCCGGACAGCTGGCAGAAGCCTTGGGCGGCCGACAACGCATCAAGGCAATGGGCATTGGCGCCCCGAACGGGAATTTCTTTCGTGCAACGATGGTCCATGCTGTCAATATTCAGTGGGCGCGGGGCGAAGAAATACCGTTGGCAAGCTTGTTCGAGAATCATTTGAAGGTGCCGGTAGTACTGACCAATGACGCAAATGCAGCCGCCTTGGGCGAGCAGGCCTATGGCGCAGCTCGCGGGATGGAAAATTTCATCGTTTTGACCTTAGGCACCGGGGTCGGTGCTGGAATTGTGGTCAATGGGCAATTGGTCTACGGGGTTGATGGCATGGCGGGTGAGTTGGGTCATTTTACCGTGCGGCGGGACGGCGGCAGGCCATGCGGATGTGGGAGAAATGGATGTTTGGAGACATACTGCTCTGCCACGGGAGTGGCAAGGACGGCTGTGGAATGGCTGGAAACGGAGACGGCACCCAGCATCTTGCGTGAGCGTGACCCTAAAAGCATTACCTCGTTAGACGTGGCGCGAGCCGCCCAGGACGGTGACGAGCTGGCATTGCGGATTTTGGCAAGGACGGGTGAAATCTTGGGACAAGCGTGTGCCGACTTTGCCACATTTTGCTCACCGGAGGCCTTTATCTTCGCTGGTGGGCTGGCCAATGCAGGGGCATTGTTGCTAAAACCCGCAGAACTTTCGTATGACGCACATGTGATGGCGGTGTATAGAGGCAAGGCACGTTTCTTGCCAACGGAGCTGGGGAGCGCGCGCGCCGCCTTGCTTGGGGCGGCACTGCTGGGCAGGAATCAATTGGAAGGCGGTGCCCAGAGTGATTTGCAAAAGGCTGAAAAAGACAAGATGAGAAGGTAAAATGTACAATAAAAGAGAGATTTTAGCGTTAATTCATAGATGACAAATCGTAAATTGATATGGCTGTTTTTGTCGTTGGCAGTGGCGCTGATGGCATGCAATGATGACGATAGTTTTAGTGTTTCGCCGTCAAACTTGCTGACTTTTTCGGAAGATACGATCCGTTTCGACACCTTGTTCTCAACGGTTCCTACGGCAACGCGAACATTCTGGGTCTATAACAAGTCGGGCGACGGAATCCGCTGTTCCAGTGTTCGTCTGGAGCGTGGGAATCAAGTTGGGTTCAGGGTCAATGTGGATGGAATTTATTTGGGACAGGCCAATGGCTATCAAAGCTCTGAGATAGAAGTGAGGAATAATGACAGCATCCGTGTCTTCGTAGAGTTGACCACACCCAACAACGGGCAGGAAAAACCGCTGTTTGTGGAAGATAATCTGCTGTTTGTACTCGAGAGCGGCGCTTTGCAGAAAGTGAATTTGAATGGACATTCGTGGGATGCTGACATCCGTGAGGAGATTGTGGTTGATGACTATCAGGTCCTCGCCTCCGAGAAGCCTTTAGTGGTGCGCAAGGGCATTCATGTTAAAGAAAGCGGCGTGTTGGTGATAGAAGCAGGGACAAAGGTCTATTTCCATGAAAATGCAGGCATCTTGGTCGACGGGCAGTTGATGTGCAAGGGAACTCCTGAAAAAAATGTCGTCTTGCGGGGCGACAGGCTCGACAATATGTTTGACTACCTGCCTTATGACCGCGTGAGCGGACAGTGGAAAGGCATACATTTCAGCGAAAACTCCTATTCCAATGTATTGGAGTACACCGATATTCATTCGGCGACCGATGCCATTGTGTGCGACTCTTCCCATCTTTATAAATTTAAGTTGATGCTTGACGGATGCATCATCCACAACTGTCGCGGAACGGGAATCACCGCCTTCTCCTCGCAAATATACGTCAAAAACACGCAGGTTTCAAATACGTTGAAAGACTGTGTGGCTCTCTATGGAGGCATCACCAATATCATCCATTGTACGTTGGCTCAGTTCTACCCCTTTGATGCCCAGCGTGGCGCAGCCCTGCTGTTCAGCAACCACTATTTAGACAAAGACTACCAGCTGGAGCATCTGTATTGTGCAAATTCCCTGATAACAGGCTATGCCGACGATGTGCTGATGGGGTCGCGCGGCGGCGACGGCGTTGCGTTCAATTACAATTTCGATCATTGCATTATCAGAACGCCTGAGATGACGGAAGGTTTGGAGCGCATGAAAAACATTGTTTGGGAAGAGCCCTCCGACACGATTTCATTTGGGATGAAGCACTTTAAAGAGGTGGACACCGAAAAATTGCGCTATGATTTTGAGTTGGCCGCTGTTTCGGCAGCCATCAATGCAGGTGGAACCTTGGATGCTTCGCATGTACAGCAAGTGGACCGGATGGGAAGAAGAAGAGACGAGAAGCCCGATGTGGGATGTTATGAATATGTTCAATAGAAGTAGACATGAAGGAATTAAAAATAGAAATAAAAATGCAGTTCCATCAGATAGAGGAATTGCCCGTGGAAGAGCAAATTTTGGTCAAGGCAGCTATTAAGGCAACGGACAACTCGTATGCCAAGTACTCGCATTTCCATGTGGGGGCGGCGTTGCTGCTGGAAGACGGCAGCATCGTTACGGGCGCCAACCAAGAGAATGCGGCATATCCTTCAGGACTTTGCGCCGAGCGGTCGGCCATTTTTGCCGCGCAGTCTCAACATCCTGAATTCTCCATAAAAACCATCGCCATAGCAGCACGTAACGACGACGGGTTCACCAGGCAGCCCATCTCGCCGTGCGGCGCTTGTCGTCAGGTGATGATGGAGATGGAGGACCGCTACAAGTCGGATGTCCGCGTGTTGTTGTATGGGGTCGAGGGAGTCTATGCCATCCGGAGCATCAAGGACTTGTTGCCTATTTCTTTTGTCGACGATTGTATGCGGTAGGCCCTAAATTGAGTCGACCACCAGCGTGTCTTGATAGAGCTTGTGCAAGTCTATTGAGTCGGTAGGCGTATTTTTGGGCGGCGCATAATATTTCAGTTCGTCCTTGTGGAGCTGTTTCTCACATCCTTTAATCATGTTTTCGATTTGGTTGATGCGGGCTTCCAAGCCGTCGCCTCTCCTGTAGCGTTGGTAATACAGAAGTGCCGACGTGAAGTTCTCGTAGGCTTTTAGCCACTGTTCAGCGAACATGTGGCAAAAGCCGAGGCGGTAGAAAGCGTCGCCTTTTTCATTGTCATAACACAGCGTCAATGCCTGTTCGTAAAAGGGGACGGCCTTGTCGTAATGTCCGAGATTAAACCTACTTTCGGCATTGGCATATAAGTAAACGGAGCGCTCGTGAGGCGAGAAATGCTGGAGTTGCGGAATGGCTGACTCTAAATATTTGACAGCCAAGTCGTATTGCCACTCGTAATAGTAGCAAATGCCCATGTAGGCATGGTATCGGGGATTGAGCTTGTATTCTTTGTCTAGCCGCTCAAACAAAATAAGAGCCTCATGGTACTTGGCGCTGCTGAAATACTCAAGTGCCATGCCCAACTGTTCGCTCTTGTCGGGGCCTTGGGCGTGCAAGGGCAACAAGAGGGTGAAAATGAGCAGATAGGTGATGACTTTCAGGCTTCTCATGCAATTGTCTGTCTATTTAGTGTAAAAGTCGATTAATCGGGTGATGGCTCTTTTGCACACCGGACAGAATTCCGGGTTGTTGTTCGAGCGCATCCGGCAGTCTTGCGTAGGCCGGTAGACACCTTTCGTGCTGTAGCCGGCACCTTCAAAAACACCGACGCGCGTGGTCTCGTCCTTGGGGTTCTTTGAGGGAGGGGTCGGTATCGGGGTCTTTTTCCGGATGAGGTCTTCCCACTTGCTCTTGAAATTGACCAAAGTAGTGATATTGGGCTCCCAAGGCTCAACATCGTTGGGGTACATTGGAATTGACTCATGCTCATAAGCATATTCGTCAGCCAACCCGGCAAAACTATGTCCAAATTCGTGCGCCACAACGGGCTTGAACGACGGATGTTTGGTCATTGACAAATTATAGGAGTTTAATATCCCGCCGCCGCCGTATTGGCTGGTGTTGACCAATACAATGATGTGCTCATAGGGAATGCCCGCCAAATGATCGTGCATGGTCTTTAAGTTCAAGGTCGTCAAATAGCGGCTGCTGTAGAAAGTGTCGAAATGTGAGCCCAGTGCCGTGCTTTTCCATATCCCTTTTGAAGGCTCGCTGGTGCCGCTTTCTCTTGAGGCAGGCATCACGGCAACGATGTTGAAGCAATCCCTTGAACTCTTAAAGGGCTCGTGGGCGAAAATGGCGGCATTGGCGGTGTGCACGTCGTTGAGGAAGTCGTCCATCTCGCTTTCCGTATAGCCTTCCGCAATGTATGCAATGTGTATGCAATGCTCCGCGTCGTTCGCGCGCTGGATGGTTTTATGAGGGGTCACATGATGCGTGCCGATGTGGCGAATCAGGATGTCGGAAGGGTCTACCACATGGGTCATTTGTGCAATGACTTCATGGCGGTTGTTGCGCAGCTCAATGGTAACGTCTACGATTTTCTGGGGCATAGGCACGAGAAAAACGTTCTCGAACGAGCGCCTGTGTGTGCGTGCTTCATCATACGATAGCCACTCTTGGAATAAAGTGGAAAAAGAGTTGCGGTAGAGCACCGCGCCGCTCGCGTGGTCGCGCACCGTGATTTGCCCGTTTCCTTGGACAGGCACCTCGGACAGCCGCCGCCGCTTGCCATGCCAACCAGGCAGGCAGCTGAGCTTATCTAATGCAATGACTTGCTGGTGTGCATCGCCGGAGAAATGATAGTCGATTCTCAAGGTCTTATCGGTGAAATGGCTGCCAAAATCTTGTGCTGAGGCATCGAGGAGCGATGCCAAGATGATGCAAAATAGCGTAACGGATTGTTTGAACATGGTGTAATTTGTATTTAAAAGCTTTTCATGGCAAAAATACAAACAAAATTTGGCTTATTCGTCAAAATGAGTGATAAAATAAGCCGAGAATAACATTAACAGTTGTTTTGTTGAACAGAAGAGCGGCTGCTCGGCCTCTGATGACTGTGATTCCTGGTCAGCGGATAAACTTGGCGGGATTGCGCCCTAGCCCATCCGTTGATGAACTGGTTTCATGGCCCTGAAAGGGAGTGAAATAAAAAACCGATATGATCACTCACACCGGTTTTCACTTTTGTTTTGGCTTGTTTTACGCAAAGAGCACTGAACTCGCCAAAACAATCTACCTTAAAAAATTATCAAACTACTAACCTATGAAAACTAATATATTCTCTCGAACACGGCGCAAAATTACAATCTTTTCCCAAACTAGGAACAAATCTCTTGGATTTATTTCAAAATAATGTCATTTTATTGATTTACGTCAATTTTAACAGCGCTGAAAGTCGAAAAA